>JBIKIB010000458.1:0-2934 GCA_044361845.1 Chitinophagaceae bacterium
CGGCCCTTACCGCCCCCAGTCCTGCGGATGCCAGTACCTGTTGCGGGATCCTGTAAAGCCCCGTGCGGCCGACCTTGAAGCGATGATAGGTTTTACCGTGATCGATCCATTCGTTGTTGTACTGTGCCGAAGATGCGAGTACGAACAACAGGCAATGTAGCATCAGTAAATACCTGGCAAACTTCCTCTGGATCATGCCTATGGGGTTTTCCGGTTCTTCCTGACAAGGTTCAGGCCTAATGAGAACACATGGGTATACAACGGATTGGATTGATTGGCAAGGTTGGTGAAAGCATAATCGATGCTAAGCCCTTTCAGTTTGAATCCGACACCTATCCCGGGCTGATAGATCCAGATCTTTTTCATGCTGAGGGTATCTCCATCCTTTAGTGCCTGCTGAAAATTATGGATCCCTCCACGCACGAAGAGAATGTCCTTGTATGCCAGTTCGACACCGGCCCTTGGGTCGATGCTGACCGGATCAGCACTTACGACCACGTTGCGGCGGCCGTCGAAGGTCAGGTCCAGATTCATCTCAGGTGTCAGGCTCAGGTCTGCACCGATGGGGAAACGGTAAGATGCCCCCAGGATGAGTCTTGGCGCAGTCAGTTCGGTCGATTTGACCGGAATATCGTTATTGGTCAGGTAGAGGATTTCCTTTTCTTTCTCGGTGAAACGGAAGCTCCATGCGTTGAACGTGGTGGTGAGATCCCGAACAACCGCACCGAATCGCCACCTCCCAAACCTGGCCTGAACGCCTGCATCCAGCCCGAATCCCCAGGCTTTGGCAAAACTGCCGACACTGCGGTGTATCACTTTGGCATTGGCCCCAAAACTGAGGGATCTATCCTCTTCCGAGATGATCTTTTGCGCAAAAGAAAAAAGAAAGGCGTAATCTGCGGAAGAAAAGGAGCTGACATTATTGTAATTGATCGTACCATCGGGTTCGACAAGGTACAAGGTATTGGGGATGTCGTCGACCGCGAATCGCAGCAGGGAAAGGCCGATGGTCCTGCGGTCATCCGAGGTGGGAATGGCTACGGAAGCAAAGTCGTATTTGCCAATGCCGGCAAAATACTCAGCATGCATCAGGTTCAGGATAGGAAACTCCCGTACATGGACCAATCCTGCCGGATTCCAGTATCCTGCGGTACCGTCATTGGCGGAAGCCACCTGCGCCCCGCCCATGGCAAGCCCCCTCGCTCCGGCACCGATGTTCAGGAACTCATTGGAATATTTCCGGAACTGGGCCTGGCTTGCCTGTCCATACATACATAGCATGACCAGGAGAATAGCTGTGATGCGTTGCGTCATCTGTCGGTTTTTCTGACGGGTAGGGTATAGGGCTCAGGATTTCCGGCAAACCGGAGATCGTGTAAAAATAAGGAATCCATCGTTCACGCATCCCCTGAAAGGACATACATGATGATGCAGGATGAACGAATATGCGGAACCGATATTGCACCCTTTGGGCAACGGACTTACATTCATACATTTGCGCAAAATCAAGGATGATGAACCTAGTCGAAGAACTCAGATGGCGCGGGATGTTGCAAGACATCATGCCGGGTACGGAGGAACAGCTGAACAAAGAGCTGACCACAGGATATGTGGGCTTCGACCCCACGGCCGACAGCCTGCACATCGGGAGCCTGGTACCGATCCTGCTGCTGCTGCACCTGCAACGTGCCGGACACAAACCCATCGCACTGGTCGGTGGTGCGACGGGCATGGTGGGAGACCCTAGCGGCAAAAGCGAAGAACGCAATCTGCTGGACGAGGACACCCTGCAGCGGAATATAAGGGGGATCCGTGCCCAGCTTGAAAAATACCTTGATTTTACCCCCGGGTCACCCCAGTCCGCAGAGATAGCCAATAATTACGACTGGTTCAAGGGGCTCGGCTTCATCGATTTCCTGCGCGATGTGGGCAAGCATATCACGGTCAACTATATGATGTCAAAGGACAGTGTACGGAAGCGCATCGAGGGCGAAACAGGCATCAGCTATACGGAGTTTTCGTACCAGCTCATGCAGGGCTATGATTTCTACTGGCTTTATGCCAATAAAGGTTGCAGGCTCCAGATGGGCGGCAGCGACCAGTGGGGAAATATCATCACCGGTACTGAATTGATCCGACGCAAGGCCGGTGGAGAAGCCTTTGCCTTCACCTGTCCGCTGATCACAAAAGCCGACGGTGGAAAATTCGGGAAAACGGAGAAAGGTAATGTCTGGCTCGATCCGGAAAAGACATCCCCCTACCAGTTCTATCAATTCTGGCTGAATGCTGCGGACCAGGATGCGGAAAAATGGATCCGGATCTTCACCCTCATGCCGAAAGCCGAAATCGACTCCGTCATTGCCTCCCATCAAAAAGAACCCGGGGCAAGGCAGTTGCAGAAAAGGCTGGCCCGCGAAGTGACAACTTTCGTGCATGGTGCCGCCGAATACGAGTCGGCCATCCTCACGTCGGAAAAACTATTCCAGGGAGATGCCGCCGCGAATATCCTGGGTATGGACGAAAAAGAAATCCTTGACGCCATGGAAGGGGTGCCGACCTTCCGGATCGCAAAAGAAGAGATCGCAGCAGGGATGGATGTCATCAGCTTCCTGGCACAGACAGGAGTGTTCCCGAGCAAGGGAGAAGCCCGTAAAACCGTCCAGGGCGGAGGTGTGAGCATCAATAAGGAAAAACTGTCGGACCCGTCGATCCAGATCGATGCAACAACCCTTTTAGCCGGGAAATACATCCTTGTGCAGAAAGGGAAAAAAAATCATTACCTGGTTATTGCGGAATGATGCAATGGAATTTGGCTTCAATTTTCAAAATCACTATTTTTGCTCCCCGAAAGGGAAGGTGCCCGATAGTATAATGGCAGTACGACAGATTTTGGTTCTGTTTGTCTTGGTTCGAATCCAGGTCGGGCAACAATAA
>JBIKIB010000459.1:0-2932 GCA_044361845.1 Chitinophagaceae bacterium
ATTGAACGCATCACGTGATCGAAGTCATCCCTGGTGGCATTGCGACTGCTCATCAACGTGGCCTCCCGTTTGTGGAATGCAGGATGACTGGTCACTATATCCCCTTTCTGCAATCCTACCAGCACATAGCGGCCGCCATGTGCCATGTATTGAAAACCTTCATGTATGGCACGCTGGCTGCCGGTAGCATCAATCACCACGGTGGGCATGTCACCCTGCGTGATGTCATGCAACTTATGTAAGACGTCTTCCTTACTCCCATGTATGGCATGCTGCACACGAAGCCGGTGCACACAGAAATCAAGTCGGGTGTCGTTGATGTCCAATGCGATCACCGTCGCACCGGCTATCCGTGCAAATTCCATGAGTCCCAAACCGATCGGTCCGGCACCGACGACCAGGACGAACTCCCCCGGCTTCACACCCGCACGGCGGATGCCATGCGCACCGATCGATAACGGCTCGACAAGCGCGAGCTCGTCGAAACTCATATCACCGCCATGCACCAAAGCAGACTCGGGAACTGAAATGTAGTCCCGCATCCCGCCGTCTGCATGCACCCCGAACACACGGAGTGATGCACAGCAATTCGGAAGCCCATTTCTGCAGGCAATGCAGGAACCACAATTGAAATGCGGGATGATCGTCACATGATCGCCCTTGCGGAATGCCAGTGACCCGTTTGGATCTTCAACCGAACAACCCAGCTCATGACCGAGGATACGGGGATACTCGAAATATGGTTGTGTGCCCTCGAAAGCATGCAGGTCGGTTCCGCAGATGCCGATGCGATGCACACGCAGCAAGAGATGTCCCTCTCTCGGTTCGGGAAGATCCGCATCCTGATACCGGAAGAAACCAGGCTTTTCACATATCAATATTCTCATCAGTCATTCATTTCAGCAATTAGTCAAATTTATTTTCTGCAGCCGGGTCGCACGACAAATTCATGCTTTCCTGAACCGGTTCGCACCAGAGCCTTACCGCTATCAACGCATACCTTGATGGACTTCCCGCCGGGCAGGGCCAGATCTGTATCCGGTAACGGCAACATAAACCATCACGAATACTCACGGATATGGATAGACTATGTTTAAACACGGAACCGATCTACTTCCATGAGGAGCCCATCCGTCCGAAAGGTTTGGAAGCCGGCAATTGCGTGCTTCAGGTCTCCAACCACCGGAGGAGCCATGAGTATGTCCCTATATGTCAAACCCGAACCGGACCCTGAAATACCTACCACGCCTTCATAAAACCCCTCCATCAGTTGGCCAGGCATGAAACAGGAAAATAAATATAAGATCACCTTGTTCATCTGCCCTGAACGATATTCAACAGGCCTTTGATGTCGGAACATCAGCAAAAGACTATTGCCGCGATAGTGCCGCGTCAAATACATACATGCTGCCCTTCGTTGTTGTCGTCAATGAAGTTGTGAGGTGTCCATACCGAAGCGTCAAGGGTTTACCAGCGGTCGACTGAACAGCGACGCGCGTCAGACGGCCTGCCTTCCAGGTGATGTCGAGCACGAATCCGCCCCTCGCACAGATGCCTTTCACCTCCCCCTCTGGCAAGCCCGAAGGCAGTGCGGGCAAGAGATCGACATATCCCATATGGCTCTGTACCAACAACTCACCGATACCCGCTGCACCACCGAAATTCCCATCGATCTGAAAAGGCGGGTGCGCATCGAACAGGTTTGGATAGCTGCCACCACTGCCTTTCGAAGGACTCATCAGCATCTGTATCAGCCGGAAAGCATGGTCGCCATCCTTGAACCTTGCCCAGAAATTGATCTTCCATCCGAGGCTCCAGCCTGTCGCCGCATCCCCCCGGTAGAGCAGTGACTGGCGTGCAGCTTTCATCATCTCCGGTGTGTTGTCCCAGTTGATCTCACTGCCGGGATAAACGGCCCAGAGATGGGATACATGCCGGTGCTTATTGGTGGTATCGTCGATATCCTGCAGCCATTCCTGCAACTGTCCGTGCCGTCCCACACGATTGGGTGCGATTTTTTTGATCTTCTCCGTCAGCCGCGCACGCAGGCCGGCATCCGCGCCAAGCAACGCTGATGCCTTGACGACATTTTGAAAGAGGTCACGAATGATCTGATGGTCCATCGTGGGTCCGGCGACAAGTCCGCCCTGCTCCGGCGAATTGGATGGCGTACTGATCAGCCAGCCAGTCGCAGGATCCGGAATAAGAAAGTGATCGAAGAAAAGAGCGGCTTCCTTCATGACAGGATACGCCCTGGTCCTAAGGAATGTAAGATCCTGCGTGAACTGATAACGCTCCCATAAATGTTGGCAGAGCCATGCACCACCCGTCACCCAGATGCCGTGATTGGATGCATTGATCGCTGCAGTGCCCCGCCAGAGGTCGGTATTATGATGCAACACCCAACCGGGTGCATTGTAATATTCTTTTGCCGTCTCACGACCGGTCTCTGACAACTCTTCGATCATCTTGAACATCGGTTCATGTGTAGCGGAAAGGTTGAGCAGCTCCGCCGGCCAGTAGTTCATCTCAGCGTTGATATTTGTCGTGTACTTACTGCCCCATGGTGGTACCAGCAGGTCGTTCCAGATGCCCTGCAGATTGGCGGGCCGGGTGCCGGGTCGGGATGATGAGATCAGCAGATAGCGGCCATACTGAAGGTACAATGCCACAAAGGCCGGATCATGTGAAGATGCAAAACTTTCAATACGACGATTGGTCGGCAAGACCTCGTTGGCAGACCGGCCCAGATCGATAGTAAGGGTGTTGAAATATTGCCCGTACTCACTGACATGCGCGCGGCGGACCTCACTGAAAGCCTTCCCCTCCAATGCCTTTAAGTCCGCCCTGCAGGATGCCTCAGGATCCCCTGACACATCCTTGTGATGCTTGTAATTGGTGGCGGCAGTGAGATAGAGGATGGCTTCATCCG
>JBIKIB010000460.1:0-2930 GCA_044361845.1 Chitinophagaceae bacterium
GGTAAGGTCAAATGAATGAATCTGTCCTGGCTTTCAAGAATTTTGTTGCATGAGTCCCTTTCCTTAAGACAAAAGTATGGGGGGCTTCACATTTTTTTGATCAGGGTTCACCTGCTTAACCTTTCCCTTATCTTTACGGCAAAAGCCAAATATGCATTTATCATCCTGTTCCCCATCCTTGAGGATCATGGCCGTCACCATCTTGCTGGCTGTCAGCCATATCTCTTGTGCACAGTCAAAATCACGCATCACAAAGACGGAATCTGTCGATATCGTAATTGACACGATCGCCAGGAACATCACGATCCCATTCGGCATGGCGTTTCTGCCGGATGGTTCTATGCTGGTGACGGACCGTTCAGAAGGAAAGATATGGAGGGTCGATCCGAAAAAGGGAGATAAGACCGCATTGCAGAACGTGCCTGCCGTCCATGGAAAAGGACAGGGTGGCATGATGGATATCGCATTGCATCCGGATTACGCAAAGAATGGTTGGATCTATTTTTCTTACACGGCGAAAAAAGACAGCCTCAATGGAACGGTTGTAGAGCGGGCGAAACTGAAAGGGAATGCACTCACGGATATCCAGCGAATTTTCACCTGTTCACCCTTTTACAAGAATGAGGCACATTTCGGCTCACGCTTCGTTTTTGACAAAGGGTACCTTTTCTTCACGATCGGAGAACGGTCCGCCCTGCGCGATTCCGCTCAAAAACTATCCAATCATTTTGGTAAGGTCATCCGCATCAGGGACGACGGCAGTGTTCCGACGGACAATCCATTTGTCGCGGTACCCGGGGCCATGCCAGAGATATGGAGTTATGGTCACCGCAATCCCCAGGGACTTGCATTGAACACCATCACCGGCGAACTGTATGAAAGCGAACACGGTCCGAAGGGTGGGGATGAACTGAATGTGGTGCGTTCCGGTAAAAACTACGGATGGCCGATCATCACCTATGGTACGGAATACACCGGTACCCTCATAAACAATGGCCTGACGGAAAAAGAGGGGCTCGAGCAGCCATTGAAATACTACAAGCCCTCCATCGGGCCGAGTGGTCTGGCTTTCTACACCGGAGATAAGTTTCCGATGTGGAAGGGGAATATCTTCACGGGTGCACTTGCACTCCAGCACCTGAATCGGCTTGTGGTGGAAAACGGAAAAGTGGTGAAGGAAGAACGCATTTTTGAAGGCCGCAACTGGCGCGTGCGGAATGTGAAGCAGGGACCTGACGGTTATCTTTATTTTTCCGTTGATGGCGGCATGGTGATGCGCATTCGTCCGGTAAAATAAACTGAATCACGTCCACCAATATTTATTTATCCCATGGACTTGAATTTCTGACGATGGGAGGTGTATCCGGGTATCACGGTTCGTTCATTTTTTAGTAGCATGACAGAGGATTTTCAGCGATATTTTTTCATGGGCATCGCGGGCTCCGGGATGAGTGCGTTGGCCCAGTTCCTGAAGGGCATGGGCAAGGATGTCAGCGGGTCTGACAGGTTCTTCCGTCCGGATGAATACAATGCGACAAGGGATAAGCTTGAACGGGAGGGCATCGCCTGCTTCGGGCAGGACGGCAGCGGGATCACGGACCGCATCGAGTGCGTGATCGTTTCGACCGCCATAGAAGAAAGTGTGCCGGAGATGCAAAAAGCCCTTCGGCTAGGTCTCTCCATCATGAAGCGAAGCGACTTACTGGCACGCATAACCGAAAAGTACAGGACCATCGCCGTCGGTGGCACATCGGGTAAGAGCACCACCACGGCCATGGTGTACGAGATCCTACGGCATGCGGGTTTGTCGCCCGGTATCATCAGCGGTGCGGGCCTCACGAGCATCATACGTCAGGGCCGCATCGGGAATGCCGCCGTTGGGAAGGGGGAGTGGCTGGTCATAGAGGCTGACGAGAGCGACGGGTCGATCGTGCAGTACCACCCCGAGATCGGGGTCTTGCTGAACATCGACAAGGACCACAAGGAGGTCGATGTGCTCATGCAGGTGTTTGGCACTTTTAGGGATCATTCGAAGCGATTCATCGTAAACCGTTCACACCCCCTGGCAGCGACCCTTTCCACCGCAGCGGGCATCGATTTCGGGCTGGAACCATCACCGGGCGTTGCTTATGTGGCGACCGATTTCCGTCAGGAAGGGCTGCAGGTTTTTTTCAGGATCGGAGGGGTGCCATTCCGCTTACGGACGATCGGATTGCATAATGTGGAGAATGCACTGGCGGCTGTGGCCGTTGCACACCAGGCAGGGGTTTCGCTGGAGACTGCGGCAGAAGCGCTTGGAGCATATGAAGGCATCCATCGCCGGCATCAGGTGCTTGGACAGAAGCATGGTGTATGGGTCATCGATGATTTCGCGCACAACCCCGTCAAATGTGCAAGGTCGATCCAGGCCTGCCAGCCCATTGCACCCAAGGTCATCGCATGGCTGCAACCTCACGGTTACGCACCCACGAAATTCCTGCGGCAAGACTTCGTGCAAGAGATCGCTGCAGTGCTGCGTCCGCAGGATGAGATATGGATGAGCGAGATCTTTTATGCGGGCGGAACAGCAGTGAAGGATATTTCCGCGGCTGACCTGATCGGCGACCTGCAGGCCATGGGTGCACATGCCTTTTTCACGGAAGACCGAAACAACTTGCCTGGAGCTCTGCGCAGCCACCTGACGGAAGACTGCGTCGTTCTGCTCATGGGAGCGAGGGACCCTTCCCTCGATTCATTCGCCCAACAGGTTTTTGATGCATTATAATTCATGCTACATTGGGCAACCCTTTTTCGGTTCATTTGCATGTCATCAGCGGTGTAAATAAAACATGACCACCATCCTGACCAATATCCGCCAGCTTCTAAATGTCCGTCAGGACACTATGCTGCTGCATGGACGCGCAATGTGCGGTCTTCCTGCTATCGAAGAT
>JBIKIB010000461.1:0-2927 GCA_044361845.1 Chitinophagaceae bacterium
CTGCCAATTGTGTAAATGCTCCAGCCGAAATTGCCAGGAAAAGCAATAGTTGCTTCATTGTATAACGTTTTGGTCCATATAAAGAAAGAGCGGCAAACATGCAGCTCTTTCTCATGATGAAGATCGATGTGTCTGTTCAGAAATTACCCTTAGTTTCCACCACCGCGCGGGAACGACCTGACCGGTGCACTGCCACCACTGCTGCTTCCACTGCTGCTTCCACTGCTGCTATTGCTGCTCCTTGAACTGCCACCGGATGACTCGAAAGTCCTCGTGGGGGTTGAACTATTGGTATTGTTGTCGCTGTTGTTATATCCGCCACGTGGTTTCGAAGTGGAACCGCCTGTACCGATGTAACCACTGGAACGGTTGCTGTTGCTGCTGCCGGTACTGTTGAATATCCGGATGCCCGAATTTGTTCCGGAACCGCTGCCACTTGAAAAAGTCCTGCCATTGCGGGGGTCGGTATAACTGTTGTTCGAACTCCCGTATGTACCGAGGTTGTATGTCCTGGGACCATTCGCCCTCGGATTTGTGGAAATCGGCTTGGGATTGTTGATGATCACCACTGGTGTGCCATAGTAAAACGGAGAGAACGGATTGCCATACATGGATCCAAACCCACCTGAATATGGATTATGGAAAGGACTATTGAACGGACTGTAGAACGGGTTGTTGAAAGAGTTCATTCCGTACATCGAACCACCCCACATGGATCCGAATCCGAGATTCCAACCCATCGATGGACGATTCCAACTATTGAACATGAACTGGTTGTTCCAGGAAGGATTGTTCCAGTACATGAAGTCTTCATCAAAAGACGACCAGCGACGGCTCGATGATTTCATCCGAAGATAACGATCGTCCAGGTCGACATACCCATCCTCATATTGGTTATTACGATCATTATTCACATAACCCGACTGCTCCGCGCCGGGGGAAAAGTATACATCATCCGGTGTCTGCCCGGATTTGTACATGGTGCTGCAGCTGCTGAAGACTGTGGCACTGATGGCTAAGAGAAGGAATCTGGTTTTCATTTTATGTGTTTAAAAGTTTTCTGCTCTAAGTTACTACATTTGCGCTTTCACTTTTGTTAAAATGTAGTCCTATATAAGAGTCCCGTAACGCAGTATTGGTGGCAAAGGGATTGTTAAACATACCTTAAAAGATGAGTAAGGAAATTACCTCACGGGCGACGGATTATTCGCAATGGTATAACGACCTGGTTCTCAAAGGCGGATTGGCCGATTATTCCGCTGTGCGTGGATGCATGGTCATCAAGCCCTATGGGTTCGCACTATGGGAAAATATGCGCGATCAGATGGATCGGATGTTCAAGGAAACAGGTCATGTGAACGCGTATTTCCCGCTTTTCGTGCCACGCAGCTTCCTTGAAAAAGAAGAAGGCCACGCCGAAGGCTTCGCAAAGGAATGTGCAGTGGTCACCCACTATCGACTGAAGGCGAACCCGGATAAAAAAGGTGAGCTGATGGTGGATCCTGATTCAAAACTCGAAGAGGAACTGATCGTTCGCCCCACCAGTGAAACCGTCATCTGGAATACCTATCGCGACTGGATCCAGTCATACCGCGACCTTCCCCTCCTCATCAACCAATGGGCGAATGTCGTTCGCTGGGAGATGCGTACGAGGCTGTTCCTTCGCACGACGGAGTTCCTCTGGCAGGAAGGCCATACCGCACATGCCACAGCCGAAGAAGCTGTCGTGGAAACCCGCAAGATGCTCGATGTCTACGAGGATTTTGTGGAGAACTGGATGGCACTGCCAGTCATAAAAGGCGTGAAGACAGCCAATGAACGTTTCGCCGGTGCCGTCGACACGTATTGCATTGAGGCCCTGATGCAGGATGGTAAAGCATTGCAGGCAGGTACTTCCCATTTTCTCGGACAGAATTTCTCGAAGGCCTTCGATGTGAAATACCTCAGCCGCGAAAATAAACAGGAATACGTTTGGGCCACTTCCTGGGGCACTTCCACCCGCCTGATCGGGGCACTGGTCATGGCACACAGCGATGACGAGGGACTGGTCCTTCCACCAAAGATCGCACCCCTTCAGGTCGTTATCGTACCCATCTTCAAGGGCGATGAACAAAAAGCATTGATCGATCAAAAAGCCGCAGAGATCATCAGCGGGTTGAAAGCACTACACATCTCGGTCAAATATGATGATTCGGATAATAACCGTCCGGGCTGGAAGTTCGCAGCCTATGAATTGAAAGGCGTTCCGGTTCGTATGGCACTCGGCGCCCGGGACCTGCAAAGCAATCTCGTAGAGGTCGCCCGAAGGGATACCAAGGAAAAACTGAGCGTCACCATCGACGGCATCGCAGGATACGTGAAGCAACTGCTGGACGAGATACAGGAGAACCTGGTGAACCGAGCACGGGCATATCGTGATGCACATATCACGGCTGTCGATAACTGGGAGGAGTTCAAGCAAGTACTGAACGAAAAAGGTGGTTTCATCTCCGCGCATTGGGATGGGACCAGCGAAACTGAAGATAAGATCAAGGAAGAAACAAAAGCGACGATCCGGTGCATACCGCTGGATAATCCACAGGAAGATGGATTGTGCATCTATAGCGGAAAGCCAAGCAGGGAAAGGGTGCTCTTCGCCGTCGCATACTAACGCATTTCCGAATGTCAATGGGTGGCGACCGGGGCAATTGCTCCCGATTGTCACCCATTGATATTTTCAATCGCTTGTCAGCTGTCACGATCACACACGATGCCAGGCATCCGCAACACACCGCATTACCATCATGCAGAGACTTTCCCGATCCGGCATTTTCCTCTGAAGATTCCGGATCCTATTGCCTGTCCTGATCCTTACCCGTTACGTGATTATAATCCCGGAGCACAGCTTCCAGGAAATCGATCGGGCTCGATGGACCCTCTTCACCCAA
>JBIKIB010000462.1:0-2913 GCA_044361845.1 Chitinophagaceae bacterium
TCGGACTCAGCCAGCTGCACCAGCTGCGCGGACGGGTGGGCCGGGGCAGTGAGAAAAGCTACTGCATCCTCCTCACCGGTAACAAGATCTCGAAGGATGGAAAGGAGCGGCTGGGCGTACTCTGCGCAACGAACGACGGATTCCGCATCGCGGAGAAGGATCTGGAACTGCGCGGCCCGGGAGATATCGAGGGTACCCGCCAGAGCGGAGCGCTCAATTTCAAACTGGCCAATATCCTCACCGACAGGGCCCTGCTGCAAAAAGCAAAAGAGCTTTCCGCCCAACTGCTGGACGAGGATCCCGATCTTATCCTGCAGGAACATGCAGGACTGAAGGACCACCTTGCATCATCACAGGGTAAGAACCCGTGGAGCCGGATATCTTAAGCATGTATTAACAAGATCTATAGGATTTTAACTTTACTTTTAGCATCCAGATGCACATGATGAACATTCACCCATACCGTTTGGCATTCCTGCTGCTGTTGTCACTGAACCTTCACGTGACGGCAGTTGCACAGCGTTCGTCCTTTTACTACGCACTCGAGTTCACAGAGAACAAAGGGCAGTGGGGCGATCGTTTCCAATACCGCTCTGAAGTCGGCAACGGGGCGTTCTTTCTGCATCCCGACGGGTTCACCGTCCTGCAGCATGATGAGCAGGATTACAATCGCGCCATGGAGATGCTGCACGGTCATAACCACTCCGCGGAAGAAAACACCGCGACGAACGCTGCCGGACCTGGAAAGCATCCTGAGCAGGATGGATTCTCCATGCGATCCCACGCCTACCGGGTGACCTTCGATGGCGCTAATAAAGACCTCCGGCCCGAGGGGGAGAAGATGGTGCAGACGAATATCAGCTATTTCCTGGGGAAAGACCCTTCGGCATGGAAGAGCGGCGTAAGCTCCTACCAGGTCATCACTTACAGGAACGTATATCCGAAAATCGACATCCGATACTACTCCGAGGCGGGCCGCCTCAAATACGACATCATCGCCCATCCGGGTGCTGATATTTCGGCTATCCGTATGCGTTATGAAGGCGCGGAGGGTCTGAATGTCGTGAAAGGCCAGCTGGTCGTGAAGACATCCGTCGGAGAGACCCGCGAGCTGGAACCCTACTCATACCAGCTATCGGGATCCGAAAAGCGGGAAGTCTCCTGTGCTTTCAATGTCAAGGGCGACGTCGTCACCTTCTCCGTCAAAAACCATGACCGCACCCGTGACCTGATCATTGACCCGACGCTGGTATTCGGCACATATACCGGAAGCCGCTCCAGCAACTGGGGATACACTGCCACACCAGGCCCCGACGGCAGCTTTTTCGCCGGTGGCATCGTCTTCGGCACGGGCTATCCCATCACCACGGGTGCCATCCAGGGAACATACCGCGGAGGGAACGTGGACATCGGCATCACCCGCTTCAGTCCGGATGGTCGCGCTCGCATCTATTCCACCTATATCGGTGGTGACGGGGACGATATCCCCCATAGCCTTATTGCTGACCGGCAGGGTAACCTGGTCATTCTCGGTCGTACCACCTCCTCCAACTATCCTTCCACGGGTGCCAATGTGGGAACCCGAGGTGCCACGGATATCATCATCACAAAGATCAATGCAGCCGGTACGGCCCTGATCGGGTCTGTCGTCATGGGTGGCAGCGGTCCGGATGGTGCCAATATCGACGGGTCGATCACTCCGCCCAACTGTACCTCACTACTGTACAACTATGGCGATAACGCCCGCAGTGAAGTGATCCTTGACGATGCCAACAATGTGTACATCGCCGCGAGTACCGAGTCATCGAACTTCCCGGTCGTGAATGCGGTACAGTCGACACGTGGCGGTAACCAGGATGCTGTCGTTATCAAGATGTCCCCCAACCTCAACACGGTCCTCTTCAGCACCTATCTTGGCGGTGCTGCCGATGACGCAGGCTTCGTACTCAAGTTGCATCCAGTGACAGGTGATATCTATGTGGCCGGGGCGACTTCCAGCCTCAATTTCCCGGGAAATAAAACGGGCGTCATTCAGCCGGCATTCCAGGGACAGATAGACGGATACATCGCAGTCCTCAGCAACGACGGTTCCAACCTGATCCGATCGACATACCTGGCAACGCCTGCCACCGATATCATCTACGGCATACAGTTCGATAAGAATGGTTATCCTTACGTGATGGGCATCTCACTGGGCAATTGGCCTGTGATCAATGCCGCCTATTCGAATCCGGGTGCCAAGCAGTTCATCTCCAAACTCAGAGCCGACCTTTCCGGATATGAATACTCCACGGTATATGGCTCGGCAAGCGCCATCCCCAATATATCCCCTGTGGCTTTCCTAGTGGATCGCTGTGAGAATGTGTATGTCTCCGGATGGGGCGGAAAGCTCAACCCCTGCTCCGGCAACAGCTGTTTCGATCTGAAGACCTCCGGACCAGCCGGTATGCCGATCACCCCGGATGCCATCAAGCCCGTCACCGATAACCGGGACTTCTACTTCATCGTGCTGGAAAAGAATGTGCAAAAGCTGCTCTATGGCTCCTTTGCTGGCCAGTCCGGCGGAGAAGGCGATCATGTCGACGGCGGGACTTCCCGCTTTGACAGCAGGGGTGCCATCTACCAGGCGGTCTGTGCCAACTGCGGGGGAAATACGGTCTGCCCGAGCGCACCCATCACCGTACCATTCCCCGTCACGCCGGGGGTGGTGGCACCTGTGAACGGCGCGCTGGGATCCAACAGCAGCGGGGAGTGTAACCTCGGTGCCATAAAGATCTCTTTCGATTTCGACGGTATCCAGTCAGGATTGCAAGTCTCCACCGACGGGGTCGTCAACGATACATCGGGTTGCGTCCCCCTGAAGGTGGATTTCATCGACACGATCGCCATGGGCCAGTCGTATATCTGGGATTT
>JBIKIB010000463.1:0-2910 GCA_044361845.1 Chitinophagaceae bacterium
AAGCCTGGGGGAGCAGCACATGATGTGATGGGGGTCGTGAAAGTGTACGTATGAAGTAATTTCGACACATGAGGTTGGCAATCTTTGAATCGTTACAATAACATAACAAAAGGCAATGGATCAGGTTTAAACGCTGCATCAATCTTCGAGGCATTGTATATCCATAGATAGGCCATGCATCAGACTAACACGATGTAAATCTATTCATTACACATGTACATGTCAATCCATTATTTTTTTGCAAAGGTTTGCGAAAATGTTTTCTGTGGATAAATTGCTTATCTTTTATTTCCATATGAGGTCTCAAACCACTCTCAAGCAAATCTCGGAGATGCTTCAGATCAGCATCTCAACGGTATCCAGGGCACTTAAAGACCACCCTGACATAGCGGTACAGACCAAGAATAAAGTCAAGGAACTGGCAGAGCTAATGGAATATGAACCCAATTCCTTCGCAGTACAGTTGCGAACAAATGCAAGCAAACTCATCGGGGTGATTGTCCCCGAGATCTCAGGTCATTTTTATCACTCGTATATCGCGGGTCTGGAAGAAGAAGCAAGGTCGTGGGGGTATTCACTCATGATCCTGCAGTCAAACAATCAACCCGAATCAGAATTGGAGAACCTTAGGCTTTGCCGATTCAATAGGGCTGCCGGTGTACTTATCGCCTTATCACCACAGACAGCAGACCTCACCGCCTTCCATCGAACGATGGATTCCGGTACCCCGATCGTTTTTTTTGACAAAGTACCCGATGTCAGGGGCGTACCCAAGGTCTGCATCGCTGATGCTGAGGCAGCCTATCTTGCCGCAGATCTGATCATCAAAAAGAAGAAAAAAAACGTTCTCGCTATTTTTGGTGAAGTATCCCTGTCCATCACACGAAAAAGGCTAAAAGCTTTTCTTGGCACTTTTCAGAGAAGTGGCCCCGATATAAAACTTCAGGTCATACATGCCGTGAATTCGGATGAGGCTGGGAAAAGCGCGTTAACAGCCTTAATGGGGCCCGACAAACCGGATACCATCTTCTGCATGAGTGATGAGATCCTTGTGGGCGTCATCAAAGCGGCCAATAAGCTTAAACTGAGCATTCCGACAGACATCTCCATGATCTCCATCAGCAATGGCATGATCCCATCACTTTTTGAGCCGGAGATCACGTATATCGAGACCAGCGGCAATTTGCTGGGCAAAAAATCATTTGATGTCCTGCACCGTTGTCTCTTAGGGAAACCACCACAAGGTGAAGTGATGGTTGGGGCAAGGATCATAGAAGGTGGATCGATGTAAAGAATGGCTATGAATATGCTTCAAACCAACCTTAAGCAAGTCATTTCGTTCATTTGCGAGGGTTGTTCATACATCCTAAATAGCATTTTCAAAAGTCAATGCCCACGAAAGTTTTCCTACGGATCTTCGCATATCGCTCATGATTGAAAGAATAGAGCTTCCCGGGTCGATGTGGTACGTCCTTCTCAAACTCGTCAAGGTCAGTCAGGAGGGCGGTGGTGAAGAGTTTCTTCCTGAAATTCCTCCTGTCAAGGCGGATATTGAGAATGGCCTCGTAAATGTTCTGTAGTTCCCTCAAGGAGAATTTATTTTCCATCAGGTTGAAGATGATGGGTTCCTCCTGTACCTTTTTTTGCAATGTCCTGTAGCAGGTGTCAAGAATCTTCTTATGATCGAAAGCCATGTTGGTGACCTCAAGTACCGGATGCCAATGCAGTTCATTATCAAGTTGCTTGAGTTGGTGGTCCCGCACGTTCAACAGGGAGAAATAAGCGGTGGTGACCACCCGGCCAGAAGGATGCCGCTTCACATCCCCGAAAGTATGTACCTGCTCGAGAAACACATTTTCCAGACCGGTCCGTTCCCGAAGTACCCGATAGGAAGCGGCGTCAAGACCTTCCTCCGGAAGCAACAAATCACCAAGCAATGACCATTTTCCTTTGAACTCCGGCAGATCACACTTGATCAGCAATACTTTCAGCACGTCATCATCGTAACCGAAAATCACACAGTCTACAGAAATGGCAAACTGAAATTCGGATCGGATTTCAAGCGGAGTCGTGTTGATGTTTGGAATTCTCCGGGAAGGAGTCATAATCGCAAAACGTTTTAGTAGGGTTAAGATATCCCAAGTTCTTAAAATTCTCAAATTTCCGACTTATATCCCTTATGGCAAGGAACGGATATTCGTTTCAGGATCATGCAAAGTATCTTTATTCCCAAATCAATCGACATGTATAGCACAGATCAAACCAGAATGCTTCAGGAGATGACCCGAAAATGGCTTGATCGCCCGGTAACCGATGTCCATATCATTGGGGATATAGAACCATTACGAGACGTCCTTCGTTTTCATGAGTACCGATATTACCTGCTGAACGATCCCCTCATATCAGACGGGGAATACGACCGTTTGTACAAGTTTTTGGAGAAAGCAGAGGGGGCGAATCCCTCTCTCGTGACACCGGATTCACCCACACAGCGTGTCGCTAAAGGAGTTAGTTCGACATTTAAAACGATACAGCACCTGGTGCCGATGCTTTCTTTGGAGAACTCCTACGATTCCGGTGACCTGCTGGACTGGGATCGAAAAGCCAGGGAGTTAAGTGGTCTTTCGGAACTGGAATACTGCGTTGAACCGAAGTTCGATGGAGCAAGTATTTCACTTGTATACGAAAACGACCTGCTCACCCGTGGTGCCACAAGGGGCGATGGCGTCGAGGGAGAAGAAATAACCACCAGCCTGAAACAGATCCATTCGCTTCCTTTATCAGCAGGATTTTCAAAATTCGGAATTCGTCAGATCGAGATCCGCGGTGAGGTGCTGATGAACAAAGAACACTTCAAGCGGTATAATGAGCTTCTGGCCGAGCAGAACCTCCCCCCGCTTGCCAATCCAA
>JBIKIB010000488.1:0-2646 GCA_044361845.1 Chitinophagaceae bacterium
ATGAGGGCTTTACGAGTTATGCCGAATCACGGGTGGCCAACCACCTGTCTGGTGGAAAGGACAAGTTTCCGCACAAAGGGGCATTCGACAGTTATATCCGCCTTGCAAAAAGTGATTTTAACGAGCCACTGACGACGCATTCTGATCAGTACAATTCCAACATGGCATACTCGACGAATGCCTATTCAAAGGGAGAGGTGTTCATGGAGCAGCTCGGATACATCGTGGGTGCACCGGTACGCGACAGGATCCTGCTGGCCTATTACAACCGCTGGCAGTTCAAGCATCCCAACCCTGCCGACTTCATCCGGGTAGCCGAGGATGTGAGTGGCCTGCAGCTCGACTGGTATCGCACTTTCTTCGTGAATACGACCAAGACGATCGACTACGCCATCGACAGCCTCTGGGAAGATAAGGGAAAGACAAATATCCGCTTGCGCAACAAAGGGCATATGCCGATGCCGATCGATATCGAACTGCATTTCAAAGATGGCAGTCGTGAGCTGGCGTATATCCCACAGTACCTCATGTTCGGCGCCAAGAACCATGAAGAACCGGAGGTGAAGCGCACGGTAGGGGAACCCTGGAAATGGACCCATCCTTTGTACACCATCACCATCGACCGAAAACTCACCGACCTCCGGTCTGCGGAGATCGATCCCGGACAGCGCATGGCGGATATGGAACGGAAGAACAATAAGATAGAACTCAACTGGTAAGAAATTCTGCAGGGTAAGTCATTCCCCTTGCTGATCTTTCAAGAATGAAATTTAAATTATTTTAGCGGCCATGCTGCATGTAACGGATATCGTGCTGTTGACCGCATTCGGTATCATCACTTTTGTACAGCTATTTTTTCTGCTTTACTTTTTTCGGCGTTTGGCTTTTTATACGCCAAAACTGCGGACAGAGACGCGTGAACATCCCGTATCCGTGATCATTTGCACCCGCGACGAGGCTGATAACCTCAGTGCCAACCTTCCCGGTGTGCTGCTGCAGCAATACAGGAGCAGCAGTGAGGTGATCGTTGTCAATGATAATTCAGTCGATGATACGACCTATTTTTTGGAGGGCCTGCACAAGCAGTTCCGAAACCTCCGGCCCATCGAGCTGAAGCAGGAGGCCTTGCATATACCCGGAAAGAAATACCCGTTATCGGTCGGCATCAAATCCGCGAAGTATGAGATCCTCCTCATGACTGATGCGGATTGTGTGCCGGCTTCGGAACACTGGCTGCAGAAGATGCAGGATGCCTATGCGGATGGTACGGAGATCGTCCTTGGTTACGGAGCATACCAGAAGCGTAAAGGACTGTTGAACAAACTCATCCGCTTTGAAACCTTCCATTCCGCCTTGCAGTATCTATCCTATGCGCTCGCAGGGATCCCATACATGGGTGTCGGAAGGAACCTGTCGTACAAGCGGGAACTGTTTTTCCGACACAAAGGATTTTCCATGCATAATCATATTCCCGGCGGTGATGATGACCTGTTCATCAATATGGCGGCGAATGCCCGCAGCACAGCCATCGTCATCGACAAGGAGGCCTTCACGGTATCCATGCCAAAGACGAGCTTCAGGGACTGGAGGCGCCAGAAATACCGCCACTACAGCACCGGAAAGCATTATAAATTGAAGCATCGCCTGCTGCTCGGTTTGTATTCCGCCACACAGTTCCTGTTTTATCCTTTGTTTGTTGCTTCACTAGCGCTGGCCGACTGGCGGATCGCATTGGCGATCTTCTGCCTCAGACTCGTCACACAAGGCATCATTTATTATCGGTGTATGGACCGCCTCGATGAGAAGAGTCTATGGGCATGGTACTGGCTGCTCGACATCTGGATGTTCATCTATTACCTCTTATTCATCCCTTCACTATGGAAAAAGCCGCGCCAAAGCTGGAAATGATCCTGAAATATTTCTCCGAGTTCACACCCTTGCAACTGCAGCAGTTGTCGATGCTCGATGAAGTGTATAAGGAATGGAATGCGAAGATCAATGTCATCTCCCGAAAGGATATCGACGAGCTCTACGAACGGCATGTGCTGCATTCGCTCGCCATCGCTGCCTGGTTCGATTTCACACCCGGGCTTGAAGTGATCGATATCGGCACGGGCGGCGGGTTCCCGGGTATTCCGTTGGCGATTTTTTTTCCGGAAGTGCAGTTTCATCTGGTGGATTCGATCGGCAAGAAACTGAAAGTGGTGGAGGCCGTAGCCGAAGCACTGTCACTGAAAAATGTGACAACGCAGCACATCCGCGCGGAGGAGATAAAAGGCCGGCTTTTCGATTTCGCCGTGAGCAGGGCCGTGGCTCCGCTGGGGGATCTCTGGAAGTGGGCGAAACCATTGTTGCGCAATGAGCGCAGGATGGAGGAATTCAAGAACGGATTGGTATGCCTGAAGGGTGGAGACCTCACCGAAGAGATCGCGGGCAGCAGGTTGCGGCCACATATCCGCGAGATCAACTCTTTTTTCCCTGAGCCCTATTTTGAACAGAAATATGTGTTGTACGTGCCATTGAAGTAATGAGGCAATGACGGATCCACTCAGATCCGCTGGCTGACAGGCCACTCTATCCCGCCGGAGATCCACTGCCATTCATCTGAGCAAGGGGCAGCAGGTCGGATGAACTCCACGTGATGAT
>JBIKIB010000465.1:0-2872 GCA_044361845.1 Chitinophagaceae bacterium
AGCTGATCTTGACCTTGCTCAGCACCGCCTTGGGGAGCGTATATCCGAGGTTGATGTTCTTCAGCCTGAAGTAGGCGGCACTGCGTATCCACCAATCGGAGGCAACAAAGTTATTCCCGCCAAAGCCGGAAGGCAGCAGACGGGGGAAAAGGGCTCCGGTGTTATCAGGTCTCCAGGCATCGGTCTGGATCTTGAGCAGAGAGGCGATGAAGTCGTTGCTCGCAAATGGCACCGCTCCCGTTCCGCTGAGGTAATTCTCCCGTTTGCCCACTCCCTGCCCGAAGAGGTTCAGGTCGAAGTTGCCATAGCCGATGTTCAGGTTGATGCTGTACTCATACCGCGGGAAGTCATTGCCCAGGAACTGGCGGTCCATGGCATCCACTTTACCATCAGGCTTTCCGTCGGCACCACTGACATCCGCATATTTCATATCACCGGGCTTGGGTCCCGTGGTCGGGCTGGCGCTCCAGGGAATGCCAAACTGTACAGGTGAGTTCTTGATATCACTGGAGTCTGAAAAGAAACCAAGGGCACGGTAACCGAAATAAGAACCAAGAGCATATCCGGGCGCTGTCCGGGCACTGCCCCCATCAATGAAGGGAAGCCCTTCGATGAGTCCGGTCACCTTATTCTGCACATCCGACAACATGAAGGTTCCGTCGAAACTCCATTTATTCACCCTTTTTTTATAGTTGACGGCAACTTCCCATCCTTTGTTCTCCATATTACCCGCATTCACAAAGGGATTTGACAGCCCACCGGCGGAGGCAGGTAACACACGGGGAAGGATCATATCCTTTAGTGTCTTTACAAAATAGTCCGCCGTGAGGGTGATGCCACCCTTGAAAGTCAGATCGAGTCCGACATTCCACTGACGGGAAGTCTCCCATCCGATGTCGGGATTGGGAAACTGCAGTACCGCGACGCCCAGGTTGTTCAGATTATTGAAGTAAGTGTTGGTCCCGTTATTGGGATTGACATAGTTGGAATTGCCATAGAAGGCATCGAAAGCATAGAAGGAGCTGAAGTTCTGGTTGCCATTGCCACCGATCGATCCCCTCAGCTTACCGAAGCTGACCACACTGGAAGCATCATCCCAGAACCCTTCCTTGCTGAAGATCCAGCCGGCTGATACGGCTCCGAAATTACCCCATTGCTTGCCACGTACCTGTGAAAACCGGGAGGAACCGTCGCGACGGCCGTTCACTTCGAACAGATACTTATCCCTGAAAGCATAGTTGAGCCTGCCAAAGAAACCGACAAGTGCCAGCTCCGATACGCCGGCGTTGTTATCACGCGCGCCAGTTCCGAGGTTCAGATAGGGTTGATTCGGATTGACGAAACCGATCCTTGACGCACCGAAGAAATAGTTCTCATACAATTCATTCTGTCCACCTGCCATGATCTTGAAGTCATGGTCTTCTTTGACGTTGAAAGTATACGTGGCCTGCCCTGTATAGCTTGTGTACCGGTCATTGCGCCAGGTCTCTGACAGGGAGGTGGTGCCGGGCCAAAAACTCACCCTGTCGTATCCCATAGTGGTCAGGTTGGGTTGGTAGATGTCAGCATTCTTCGTGAATGACTTGGTATAGGGATTTCGCTTCTCCCGACCCCAGGCGCCTTCGATCTCCAGCCCTTTTATAGGGTTGATGTTCAGTCCGACGCGCGTGAGCATCGTGTTGCCCTGTGTGACGGAATTACCGGTGGCCTCTGCCATGGCGATGGGGTTCCTGTTGTTTGTCTGTGCCGCTGTTCCGTACATACCGGGACCGAATTTTCCAGCACCCAGGGCAGGAAGACCGATGGCCTGACGGATGATGAACTCAGGGCTTCCGGTCGAAGGGTTGACCGTTTTGTTCTGGTTCAAGCCCAGCACCCCTGTTAAGGTCAGCCATTTGTTGATCTTATATTCCGGATTCAGGCGGAGGTCATATTTCTCGAAGCGATTGTTCGGGATAAGCCCCTGCTGGTTCATGTAGGTCATGGAAGTGAAGAGTTTAAGCTTTTCCCCTCCTGAGGATAACTGCACGTTATGGTTCTGCAGCATACCACTGTTCGTCAGCACCGCATCGAGCCAATCGGTATTGATCACATCGAAATTATTCCCGGCTGGATTGGCGATGTATTTATCCAGGGTGGACTGCGGAAAGACCATTGCGGCAGGGTTGCCGGTCCGGTTGGCCTCAGCCTCATTGCTGTAGATCATATGGTCGAGCGAACTCACGCGTTCAGGCAATGCCGTGAATTGCTGCTTCGTGAAGAAATTGTTATAACTCACTTTCATCCCGTCCTGGCCGGCACGCTTGGTCTTGACCACGATCACACCACTCGAAGCTCGGTTCCCATAGATGGCAGTGGAGGCCGCATCCTTGAGGATCGTGATGCTCTCGATCGCGTTAGGATCGATCTGGTTGAGTGCATCCGGCCCGCTACCGGTCGGCATGAGCAGTCCGTCGATCACGATCAGCGGGGTGCTATTGCCCTGAATGGAACTCTCCCCCCTGATGCGGATGAATGCCCCGTCAGCACCGGGCCGGCCTGACTGCTGCTGGATGGTGACACCCGGCGCAAGGCCTTGCAGGACCTGGCTGGTACTCGTCACCTGGCGCCTGGTGATGGCAGCATTGTTCAGGTTCACCTGGGATCCGGTGAGGTTAGACTTCCGCTGGGTGCCATAACCGACCACGACGACTTCGCCCATGTCTCCGGAGACGGATTCGAGCACAAGATCAAGTGTCTTTGACGTGATGGCAGCCTCACGGCCGGTGAAACCAATGCCGCTGAAGACAAGTATTTCACCGATAGTGGCGCGAATAGCATAAGATCCTGCGGCGTTCGTGGTCGTTCCCCGCTGGGTTCCTTTGACAGTCAC
>JBIKIB010000464.1:0-2872 GCA_044361845.1 Chitinophagaceae bacterium
AATTATTTCGCAAGCGCCTTCATCACCGATCAGGATAACAACAATGTCGGACAGAACGGTGGTAATAACATCTTCTACAACTTCCTGAACCTCGGCGGCCGCGTTCATTACGCGTTTGATAATAAGTACATGGCGGAATTCGGCTTCGGCTACAGCGGGTCGGATAATTTCGCACCGGGTAACCGCTGGCATATGTATCCTTCACTGGGTGCCGGATGGGTGGTGTCGCGGGAGGATTTCCTGCGCAACAGCAAAGCCCTGACCTTCCTTAAACTCAGGGCTTCCGCAGGCCTTTCCGGCTGGGACCTGGCCAATGACGGACGGTTTCTCTTCCAGCAGTATTTCGTGTCCAACGGCTCCTTCCTGACCGGTCTGAACTCTTTGGTCACCAACAGCGGACTGATACAGTCATACCAGGCGAATCCGGATATCAGTCCCGAACGAAGCCTGAAATATGACTTCGGCGCAGACCTGACATTGTTCAAAAAACTGGATCTCACTTTTGATGTCTTTCAGGATGACCGTACCGATATCGTGACGCAGAACAATACCATCATGGGGGTCTTCGGCGGGATCCTTCCCTATGTGAACCTCGGTCGTGTACAGAACCGTGGCATCGAACTCGCTGCCCAATATAAAGGACAGATCGGTGCGCTGCACTATTCCTTTGGTGGCATGTATGCACGCTTCGTGAATAAGATCCTCGAACAGGCGGAAGTCCCGCCCGTCAATGCTTTCAGTGCCACGACCGGACTTCCGATCGGTGCACAGATGGGGCTTGTCGCAGACGGGTTTTATGACATCTTCGACTTCGATGCCAGTGGAAATCTGAACGCCGGGTTCGCCAAACCTTCCTTCGGTGCCGTACAGCCGGGAGATATCCGTTACAAGGATATCGACGGGAACAAGATCATAGACCAGAATGATGTCTCCTATATCGGCAAGCCCAATTATCCCACGACCACCTATTCGATCAACGCATCGCTGAAGATGAAGGGATTCGATCTCAGCGTGCTGTTGCAGGGCTCCGCAGGCGCAAAGATCAACATCCTCAACGCCGCCGGGATACAGACCGTCGCTTTCGTGAACAACGCCAATGTGTTCCCGATCGCGAAGAACGCATGGGCCTATTATCCATCCCAGGGCATCGATACCCGTGCGGATGCCGACTACCCCAGGCTCACCCGTCTCGCGAACGACAACAACTACCGTACCTCCACTTTCTGGTTGAAAAACGCATCCTACCTGAGGATCAGGAACATTGAGCTCGGTTATACATTGCCGTTAGCTACGCTGAAGCGCCTGCGACTCGACAACCTCCGGGTATTCGTCAATGCGGTCAACCCGGTCACCTGGTCGGAGACCATGCGGAAGTACAATATCGATCCCGAGACGCCGACGGCATACCCGGCCATGAAGGCATGGAATACCGGCATCACCCTGAACTTTTAAAATTGCGCCACATGACATTCAGAAGATATCTCACGATCATAGCGTCGTTCCTGTTGCTGGCAACAGGTGCAGGCTGCAGTAAGGATTTTCTCGATACCAAGATCGACCTGTCGCAGACGCAGGACGTCCTAAATACGAATTTCAGCAGCCTCGTCTCCTTCGCCAATGCACCCTATGTGTACATGCGTAATGAGTATTCGATGATAGACGGGAACCTTTTCGCCGCAGCATCGGATGAAGCGGTGCATACATCCCCCGGGGCGAACGTCAGGCAGTTCAACAATGGGAGCTGGAATGCTTTCAACAATCCTGACAACTACTACACCGGCTATTATCAGGGCATCCGTGCCGCGAACTATTTCCTTGACATTTCAGGGGATTACCGAAAGATGCTCGCCACGAATCGTGACACCGTATCCCCGACCGGGAAACTCCAGTATAAGGACGATACCCTGAACATCGCCTGGTACCGTGCAGAGGCAAGGGCATTGCGGGCTTTCAATTACCTTGAACTGCTCAAGCGATACGGCGGTGTGCCCCTTGTCACGAAGGTCCTCGGCACAGAGGATAAGACCGATCTGCCCAGGGCGACTTCCGACCAGATCATCAGTTTCATCGTGTCAGAGATCGATGCCGTGAAAGATAGTATGCAGGTCAACTGGAAGACATCCCCCTACACGACGATGGATGGCAGGCTCACCCGTGGTGCCGCATTGTCAATAAAAGGCCGTGCATTGCTCTTGGCGGCGAGTCCCCTCCATAATCCCGCCAATGATGCCTCCAAATGGCGTGCGGCAGCCGCCGCCTTCAACGATGTCATCGTGCTGGCAAGGGGTGCGGGAGCCTATACGCTTGATGCCAACTACCGCAACTATTTCCTGCAGAACAATACGGTCATCAGCAATGAAACCATCTGGGCCGTGCGATACAACGCAAGTAACGCGATCGAGCGCGCCAACTATCCCATCACCACTCCCGGTGGCAACAGCGGCATCACCCCCTCCCATGATCTGGTCGATGCCTACGAATACAAAGGTGCAGCCAATCCCGCCAACCCATATCTCAACAGGGATCCACGACAGGCACTGACCATCGTGACCAATACCAGCACATGGAACGGCAGGACCATCGACCTGGCACCCGGAGCAAGGGATGATATGAACACCCTGAACGCGACGCGCACAGGCTATTATATCCGGAAATTCCTGAATGATAACCTCAACCTCGTGAACAACGCGACACAGGTACACCACTGGCCCTTGATCCGTTATGCCGAGATCCTTTTGTCCTATGCCGAAGCCATGAACGAAGCCTACGGACCCGATAACGACAACGGCTATGGCCTTAGTGCCCGCCAGGCGGTCAACACCGTTCGTGCCAGGGCCGGAGTGGCCATGCCCCCGGTGGTCGCCGCCGACCC
>JBIKIB010000466.1:0-2861 GCA_044361845.1 Chitinophagaceae bacterium
ACCATCGGCATACTTGCATTAGACGGACAAAACAACCTGAGCGGTGGATGCACCACCAGCGGCATGGCGTTTAAAATGCCCGGAAGAGTCGGTGATTCACCGGTCATCGGAGCAGGCTTGTTCGTCGACAACGAAGTCGGCGCCGCGACGGCCACAGGTGTCGGAGAGGAAGTGATCCGCTGCGTTGGGTCACACCTTGTGGTGGAATTGATGCGACAGGGACTCGGCCCTACAGAAGCATGCAGACAAGCAGTCGAACGCATCGTTAAAAGAAACCCAGAAAGGGCAAAAGAAATACAGGTGGGATTCCTGGCACTTCACAAAGACGGACGCCATGGAGCTTTCGCATTGCACAAAGGATTTTCTTACGCCGTCAGAAGCGAGGGCGAAGAAATGATGATGCAGAGCGGTCACTACTTTCCTTAATTCAGTTCCCACTCATGGCGCACATACTGGAAGTCATCGCATACTGCATCGAAGCTTGCCGCATCGCAGAGCTGGCCGGAGCTGACAGGATCGAATTGTGCGATAACCCGGGCGATGGCGGTACCACACCATCCGCCGGTATCATTCGCCGGTCTAAAGAAATTTGCTCCATCCCAATTTTCCCGATCATCCGGCCGCGTGGCGGTGATTTTCTTTATTCAGACGATGAATTCCGGATCATGAAGGCCGATATCAGCTTCTGCAGGGACATCGGATGCGAAGGTGTCGTACTGGGCCTTCTGGACAAAGACGGACATGTGGACTCCATAAGGACATCGGCATTGACAGACCTTGCGTACCCCATGGATGTGACTTTCCACCGTGCTTTCGACCGCGTAAAAGACCCCTTTCAAAGCCTGGAGGATATCATTCGGTGCGGTTGCACCCGCATCCTCACCAGCGGTCTGAAACCTACAGCCACTGAAGGTATCGGGCTTCTCAAAGCACTCAACGATGCAGCCAGTGGCCGCATCACGATCATGCCGGGCTCCGGCATCAGGGCTTCGAACATCGCGGCTCTGGCAACAACAACGGGTTCGCTTGAACTGCATAGTTCCGCTGCCATCAAGGTTGACAGCCAAATGGAATATCGCAACGAAAAAATGTATGAACATCTGCAGCATGTCATACCTGACCGCGAAGAGATCATAGCCATGAAATCCGCCCTCGCAAGCCTCGGCATCGATAGCCTCTGAATCATAAAAGGCCACCCTTCAATGTTTACCTAAAACGAGTGTACCGGATGCTCCATTCCGATCTTTTACATATATTTAGGCCATGGCCTTTATGCTAAAAAGGAAATTCCTGACTACAGCCTTCGTGATCCTGCTGGGCATCTTCGGTTATGCATTCCTGTTATCCGGTGATAATGTGGACTTCAATACGGAAGTAAAGCCACTGCTGAACAAAAAATGCATCAGTTGTCATGGTGGCGTTAAACAAAAAGGGGGCTTCAGCCTGCTTTTCAGGGAAGAGGCGCTGGCAAAAGGAGAATCGGGACGAGCGGGCATCGTGCCAGGAGTCCCGGAGGAGAGTGAACTCATCCGCCGGCTGACACTGACAGACGAGGACGAGAGGATGCCTTACCATGAACACCCCCTCAGCAAGGAAGAGATCGATCTGCTCCGCAGATGGGTCAAGGAAGGTGCACCATGGGGTGATCATTGGGCATATACTCCTGTGAGGGAAATGAAAGTCCCGAAGGAAAAGGGTTACCTGTGGGGCCTGATCCCAGCAAGGAAAGACGATTGGGTGATCAATGATATAGACAGGTTCATCAAACAGAAACAAATCGAGAACGGACTCACGCATTCAAAGGCAGCAGATAAAAGAACAATCCTGCGCAGGGTCAGTCTGGATCTGACCGGTTTACCGGCAAATGAAAAAATCGCAGAAGTTTTTTTGCATGACGATCGTCCGGAGGCATATGAGCGACTTGTCGATACCCTTCTATCTTCCCCGCAATATGGAGAGCGTTGGACCGCCCTGTGGATGGATCTATCAAGGTATGCGGATTCAAAAGGGTATGAAAGGGATGATGCCCGTTCGATCTGGCGTTACCGCGACTGGTTGGTAAAAGCGTTCAACCACGACAAACCATACGACAAGTTCCTTATGGAACAAATGGCCGGTGATCTCATGCCTGGTATGACGGATGAAAATTTCATTGCCACAGCTTTCCATCGAAACACGATGACCAACGACGAAGGCGGCACCGACAATGAAGAATTCCGCACCGCCGCCGTGATCGATCGGGTGAATACGACATGGGAAGTTCTTATGGGTACGACTTTCGCCTGTGTGCAGTGCCACAGTCATCCGTATGACCCTTTCCGGCACGAAGAATACTTTGCATTCATGGCCTTCCTGAATGATACTAGGGATGAAGATACTTATGCGGAATACCCCATCCTGCATGAATTCAAAGGGGAAGATTCGGTCAAATTGAGGTTACTCAGCGAATGGCTGAGTGCCAACGCACCTATTAAAGAAAAGGAAAAGATCATCCGTTTTCTGAAGACACGACAACCTGCCATCAACAGCCTGCGGGCCGATTCGTTCTACAATAGTGAACTTTCGGATACCAAATGGCTTGTGATGCGGCAAAACGGCGTCAGCCGACTAAGGCACGTGGATCTCACCGGACATAACCGCCTTCTGATCCGCTTCGAAGCCCGGGGAGATGGAGGATCACTTTCCATCCGCATTGATAGCGCAAATGGAACAGAGATCTCCAAATTCAAGATCCCAGGCACCACCGGCGGATTTAACCATCTAGAAGTACCGATCACCGCTACAGAAGGCATACATGATATACATCTCATCTATCAGAATCCTAAATTGACAGATCCCAATGCCAACGGCATCCGATTCGA
>JBIKIB010000468.1:0-2844 GCA_044361845.1 Chitinophagaceae bacterium
ATGATCCGCGCATACGCTTCAGCATATCGCATCATCCCCAGATCGTTGGGATGCGTTCCATCGACAGTGCATTCGGTGTCTAATCCGATATCAGCGGCCGTCAGAAGATGGATCTCCTTCATGCCCTCTTTCATGAGTACCTGGTACATGCGTGCAGCAGGCAGACTGGCTTCCACGTATCGGGCGTTCAGTGCCGTATCAAGATTCATTCCGGGCGATCCGCATGGATGTTCCGCCAGCAGGATCGGCACCCCCGGATGGCTTTTTCGGATCATGTCAACGGATCGGCGGATCCGTAGTTCCACTTCATCTCTGCTGTATGTATTCCTGTCGATCAGGTTCGGCATGCAGTCGAGGATATACAGCTTTGCGTCGATTTCATTTATCAGGTCAATAACAGGAACTTCGAGCCGACCATTGCTTGCAAACCCCAGATTGATGATCCTTTCACCCAATGAACGATCCAAGATATTACTCCATGACAGTCCGGGCCTGGAAGCACAACCACCCTGCATGATGGAGGTCCCGTACGCAACAATGGGCTTTTCTTCAACCACCTTTTTGAAATCAAAATGAGCGGAATCGGGGACGCCTATGTTCATCCATATCACTTCGTTGTATAGGGGCAGATACAAGCGACATTCCGCACCCGAAGCATCGATGCCCAGATTCCGGTAATGGAATTCAATGGTATCACCGAACTGGTAACTGGCCCTGGCCCATTGCCAATGCCCTGTACCATCCCTGGCGTACAGATCCACGCCGCTGACACCGGTCGCCGGCATCTGCGGCATAGCCTGAGTACTCTTGACGGTATACCGCACTTTTATCTCCCGGGCATTCGTCAAAAAATTGATGTGGAGCCCGGCGGCTCTTTCCGACTGGATCCAAACATCTTTCCGTACGGTTTTTCTGGCCTTTGCAGGGAGCCGGTCATAAGGAGCAGCAAGCCCATCTTGCCATCCCCTCCCCTCAATGACCGGGAAAGCCATGGATGCGGGATCCAGCCACTTCATGTCCGACGACCGGGTTTGCTTCGCCTGCCTGCACCCGAAAGACATACAGCAGCTCATGATCATGATGACCATTGCGATCTTCCGGTTTGAATATCCAACGGGCATGACACGCGTACCAATATGATCCTTGCTCGATGATCGATCCATCAGTATGAGGATTTATGTTTTAGGATGAATGCCCTTGTCGGCATCATATATTTTTTTGGCACCAGTGCCGAAAGGTTCGGTAGCCCCCACAGGCTCACCGGGGAGACGGCAGGTATCCCGTACGTTGTGCCATGGCCATGACCCGTTCCCCTTCACGCAGCGGGATCCTGTCGGTGTACACCTCCCATCTGACCGGTTCGACACCCTGCTTCCCGATGACTTTGTAGACGATGGATGCACCAGGTGTTGCACAACGGACCTTCGCGTATTTTCGGGTATACGTGACCGTTGGCACTTCCGTCACGGGAGGCTGCCCTTTTCCTTGCCACCATTGAGAGATGAGTTCTTTCTCGGGTATCGCACCAAGGTCAGGAACATCCGACTGCCACTGCCTGAAAGCCTTGCGCATCCGTTCGAGCACTGCCGCATGGGCGGGATCCGCCGAGAGGTCATGGAGCTGATATGGATCGGCCTTCACATCATAAAGCTCTTCATGGCCGCCCTTCTTTCCGAACCATCGCATCTGAACTGCATTGAGTGTTCCGGCATCCCGAAGGCGGAGGATGTCGCGCATGGATGGCTGCTGACGGCGATAGGCAAGGTCCATATAGTAAGGCAGTTCCGGATGAAAATTATAGAGATACTGATAGCGGCCGTCATGTACGGACCGAACCCGGTCGTAATGGCTATCGATGCGGTCACGGGCTGCAAAAACGTATTCCCTCGGTTGTTTCGCGGCATAAGGTCCAAGCAGTGCCAGGCCCTGCATATTCTCCGGCGGCACGATCCCTGCAAGAGAAAGCACCGTAGGAGCCCAGTCGATAGAGGAGACAAGCCGATCATCCACCCTGCCCATCAGGTTGTCAGGGGTACGTATGATGAATGGGACGCGGATACCGCGATCGGTGATTTCGCGTTTCACATAGGGAAGACCGTCACCATGATCAGACCAGAACATGATGATGGTGTTCTGCAACTCCCCGGAAGCTTCCAGTTCGCGTATCCGCTCCCCCACCCAATCGTCCATTTCCGATACGTTGGTATAAAACCGCGCAACATCTAGCCTGACGGAATCCGTATCCGGATAGTATGGTGGAAGCTTCACCTTTGCCGGGTCCACCCTCAGCGGACGTTTGCTTCGCTCCCAGACCTGGCTTTCATGGGTGGTATTGCAGTTGAAGACGGCAAAGAAGGGCTGCCCCTTCTCTCTGTGCTGATAGTGTGCCTTGTTACCGCTCTCATCCCAGAAGGCTGGGGACTCAGAGATCTGATAGTCCGTTTTGGCATTATTGGTACAGTAGTATCCTGCGGCGCGTAGGTACTCACCCAGGTGGCGTACACCGGCAGGCGGGACGGATGAATAGCTCTTCGGCAGACCGGTCTGCTCGGGATAGGTGTTGTTGAGGGTGCGCATGTTATGACCACCATTGCTCGTCTGCATACGCCCGGTGATGATGGCATTCCTGCTAGGAGCACAGACGCCCGCAGCAGTGAAGGCATTCACATACCGGATGCCTTCCTTTGCCAGGCGATCGACATTAGGAGTAGGTACCGTGTAGTCGCCATAGCACCCAAGATGAGGAGACATATCCTCCACACTCAACCATAAAATATTCGGCCTCACAGATGTTGATTTCGCGGGCGTTTTCCGTGGCTGCGCGAGCGAGATCACTGAAACGAA
>JBIKIB010000467.1:0-2844 GCA_044361845.1 Chitinophagaceae bacterium
GTTCATGAGGTCAGACTGTCCCTTACCGCCGGCACCTATGGCGGCAAGGTTGAGTTTGTCGCTCGGTGCGGTGTATCCCTTGCCAATGACATGCCGGGGTACAATAAAGAATCCCGCTGCGGAGAGGGAAGTATTTTTTAAAAAATTCCTCCTGTTGGATTTTTTGGGCATGGCTGATCTTTTGTTTATGGTTAAAGCATGAAAATATGGATAAATCATCAGGAATAGAAACCCATTTAGGTTCATTGATGACCCATATTATGACACAGGATCGTAACATGTAAGCTCATTTCATCATGAATGTAAATTTGTATAGCAAGAGCGCTTACCTATTTTGGAATCTGATCCAAGGATGTCGGTGGCATTCATTGACCGACAACTTTCCAGAAGCTGCTTTTTGGTGTCAATGCTTCATCGAAAAGCAACGGGTGGTCTTTTCGACCCCATACCGGCCATTCATCCAGCCAGCTGTGCCGGTCAGATATATTCCAGAACGTGACCGCCTGAATGTGGTTTGAATATTTCCTGAATTTTTCAAACATCATCCCGTACAGTTCCTGCTGTGCCTTGTCTTTTTCAGGCGTCATGCCGTCAGCAGCATCCCGCTCGTTTTTTACCCTCCGCTCCGGCTCACCGGGCCATACGGAGAGGTCCAGTTCGGTGATGTGCAGGATGAGTCCGGTCTTGGAGAAGTCGTTCAGGCAGGCTTCCAGGGCGTCACTTTTCAGTTCGTGGATGGACCAGTGTCCCTGCAGTCCGATGCCATGGATGGGCACGCCTTTCTTTTTAAGGTCGGTCACCATGCGGATGATTTTTTTTCTTTTGATGGGATCGGTCTCTTTGTAATCATTGTAAAATAAGAGGGCAGTGGGATCGGCCTCATGTGCCCACCTGAAAGCCATTTCGATGAATGATTCTCCGATGATATCATAGAACGGAGTCTTTGTATAGATCTCATTTGGGTTGTCGCTGATGGCTTCATTGACGACATCCCATGCATAGATCTGACCCTTGTACCTGCCTGCCACAGAGAAGATATGATCCTTCAAGCGCTGCAGGAGATGCTCTCTGGTGACGGTGCTTCCGTCAGCTTCCCGGAACATCCATTTGGGAGATTGTTTATGCCATACCAGGGTATGTCCGCGGAATCGTATGCCATTGCGTGTTGCAAACGCTGCGATGGAATCGGCACCTGCCCATTCATAGCGATGTTCTTCTGGATGGATCGGTTCCATCTTCATCACATTTTCCGCCGTGATGCTGTTGAAATGTTTCAGGAGCACTGTGCCTTCCTCTGATTTTATGTTCGTGGGCGACACGGATGCCCCGATCAGGAAATGCTTCGCAAAGACATGCTTGAGGGAAGGGGTGCTGTCGGTATGGGTTGCCGCCTTTGCCTGCGATGGCATATATGCAAGGGCCGCACCGTACAGGATGATGCCGTACTTGGTCATGAGGTTTTATGTTCTTTCGCAAAAAGGTAGTGATTTTTGCTTAAACGGTAAAGCATCCTTTTATCCCTTCCGTTTGCTGTGACTGAGGGATAGGATTTTTACGATCTGCAGGTGGGCGGGCATGCATTGGCATCAGATGTAACGAGCAACGGATGCTGCCTGACCGGTATGAAAATTGTGAGGCAGTAGTTCATTCGGCATGATGTCACGCAGAAAAAAGGTCGGGATATGCTGCTGAAAGACACCGGGTGGGGATGGTTGAAGTGGATGCATCCCCGCGTCATTCATTTTTTGCGTTCGCAAGTACTTTATCGAGCTGGTCGATTTCCGGGGGGGTGAGGTATCTCCATTTTCCACATTCCAGACTGCCCAGGGTGATATGCATGATGCGGATGCGTTTCAGGGTTTTTACCTTATACCCGAAGACTTCGCACATCCGTCGTATCTGTCGGTTGAGTCCCTGTTTCAGGATGATGCGAAATCGCCTGGCGCCTTCTTGCCGTATGAAGCAGGGTTTCGTTCTTTCGCCGAGGATATTCACACCATTTCCCATTGCGCGGATCATGTCGTGGGTGAGTTCCTTATCCACCGTGACAATGTATTCTTTTTCGTTGTTGTTTCCTGCCCGGAGGATCTTATTGACGATATCCCCGTCATTGGTGAGCAGGATCAGTCCTTCCGAATCCTTGTCGAGCCTGCCGATCGGGAAGATGCGTTTGGGATGATTGATGAATCGGATGATATTAGAGCGGTCGGTTGTATCCGTGGTGGATGTGATGCCGGTGGGTTTGTTGAGTGCGATGTAGATGGGTTTTTGGGCACCCTTTATTTTTTCACCATCGATGGCCACCCGGTCGCCGGGATAAACCCTTGTTGTCAGCAATACGAGTTCATCGTTGACGGTGACACGAGCCTGTTCGATCAGTTTTTCAGCTTCCCTGCGGGAGCAGAAGCCTGAATTACTGATATATTTATTGATTTGGACACCTTCTTCTGAGGCCGGAGAGCGGGATTTCATTTGAGGGGTAAAGGTATCTCAAAATCTTCAATGCCCGTGGGGAAAGCGCTGCGAGGCGTCCTGTCCGCACATGGGTTCGGTTTTCGGAATATGCTTTGATGTATTGCTAGGTCGGGGGCGTGGAGGGATAACCGTTTCTGACAGCATTTGCGCCAGGGCTTTTTCACGTAGGCATCGGCAAAGTGTGTCGGTAGGCATCTCCGGATCCTCCTTTGGCAGGGCACTTTGAAATGGCTTGGTGAGTGTTGGACATCCTGATGGCGTGAGGTGGTTTATGGGGGAAAAGACGAGTTGGGATGCTTTAGGAAAGGTTGTAGCGGGGGCGATATTTTTTTTGGTAAAAAATCAGGAATGATTACTTTTAATCATAAA
>JBIKIB010000469.1:0-2838 GCA_044361845.1 Chitinophagaceae bacterium
TACTCTTGGAGAGTTAGGTAACTCTTGGAGAGTTGGGTAACTCTTGGAGGGTGGGGGTACTCTTGGAGAGTTGGGTAACCCTTGGAGAGTGGGGGTACTCTCCAAGGGTTGGAAGAAAAAGAAGCTTTCTGAAGCATTCGAGAACCATCAGATCATCATCAGGCACGTGTTCATGCACATCTGAAATCAACAATCGACCATTAAACTTTAGGTTCACCGGGGCGAACTGGGAGATGCTTGAACAGGATCAAGAGCAAGTACACAAACAGAACCTGACCCATCACCGCATGGCGGACTATTTCAGCAACTGCGCCAGGCGCACCTGCAGTTCTTCCCCGCGAAGGTTCTTTGCGATGATCTTACCCGCCGGATCGATGAGTAAGTTCTGCGGAATGCTCTGGATCCGATAGAGCTGTGCCACTTCATTGTTCCAGAATTTCAGGTCGCTTACCTGCGTCCAGTCGAGCTTGTCGTCCTTGATGGCCTGAACCCAGGCATCCTTACTGCGGTCAAGTGAAACGCCCAGTACGGTGAAATTCCTGGATTTGTATTTCGTATATGCATCCACCACATTTGGATTCTCCATACGGCATGGCTTGCACCAGCTGGCCCAGAAGTCTACCAGCACATACTTACCGCGGAAAGATGATAATGTCACAGGCTTTCCGCTTTCATCATTCTGGGTGAATTCTATGGCATCGGAACCCAGCGCACCGATACGGGCATCCGCGATGCTTTTTGAGATCATCTGACCATACAAACTCTCCTTCGCATCAGGCGCTAGCATACCGTATCGCTTCTCCATGATCGCAGGATCTTCGGCCATCTGCGACATCACAAGGATAACGAAGGGTGCAACGGCGGATGTGCTGTATTGCTGAACATAGGCATCCGTTTTGGTATTGATCTCGCCCACCACGGCATCATATTCCTTTTTCAACGTGCCGGCAGGATCGCTCTGCCCGGCATTGAGCTGTTGAGAGAGCTGGCTGGCTTTTCCGAAGAGCGGACTGAAGTTTTTATTGAACTCGGCAAAAGCCGCATGTGTCGCAGACCCCGTGACCATTGCAGCGGAGAGTGAATCCTTATGCCCTGACACGCTGACCGTGGATGCCTCCAGAAAAAGGAATAACTTCTGATCAGAACCGGCATAGCTCAGGTAGTATAGATTCGGATTGGGAAGCTTCGCCTTCAGGATGAATTTCCCGTCCTTTGCCTTCGCTGCGGCAATCGTTTCCACTTCCGGATCCTGGTCACGAAGGGTGAGCTCCGTGTTGTCAGGAATACCTTTCAGTGACCCGCTGATCACGACATCGGCTGACATCTGGGCCATCAGGGTGAATGGCAGGAGTAACAAGCTCAATGCGAATATTCTCATGATGAATGTCTTTGTTTGAGTACGTCTTTGATCTGCTGCAATTTATATCCTTTACTGTTAAGCAAAACCAAATAATGGAAAAGCAGGTCAGCCGCTTCATTCCGGAATCGGAGATCATCATTCCCCATAGCTTCAATGACGAGCTCCACGGCCTCTTCACCGACCTTCTGTGCGATCTTCGCCTGTCCTTTTTCAAAAAGCTGGCGCACATACGACCCGGAATCCTCGCTGTGCCGGCGAAGCTCAATGACCTCTTCCAGATAGGCGAGGAATTCGTCGGGATGGTTGCGTTCATTCCAGCAGGTATCGGACCCGGTGTGGCAGACGGGGCCGCGGGGATGCGCCCTGATGAGTAAGCTGTCATTGTCACAATCCACGGATAATGACTTGAGGTCGAGCAGGTTGCCACTCTCCTCCCCTTTTGTCCACAAGCGTTGCTTCGACCGGCTGTAGAAGGTCACAAAACCGGTCTTCATGGTCTGCTGCAGGGCTTCCTCGTTCATATAGCCGAGCATGAGCACTTTCAGCGTTCGGTCGTCCTGGATCACTGCCGGCACCAGGCCATCGGGATGTTTTTTGAAGTCTATATTCACGGGGATGTGTTTGATCGTATGAAATGCAAAGATCGGTCTCAAATGCGCATGTCGATCCCATGCAGGGATAAAAATCCCTTCAGGTCGGGTATGTCGATTTCGCGGAAATGGAACACGCTGGCTGCCAGAGCGGCGTCCGCCCCCTCGCGGAACACGTCGAGGAAATGCTGCGGCGTCCCGCCACCACCGGAGGCGATGACCGGCACAGGCAATCCGACCGATAAACGATGGGTGATGTCCAACGCAAAGCCCTGCTTCGTACCGTCATGGTCCATGGAAGTGAGGAGGATCTCGCCGGCACCCAGGCCCACCGCCTGATGGGCCCAATCCTCGCAGCGGATGCCTGTCGGTGTTCTCCCACCGTTCAGGTACACGTACCATTCGCCGTCATGCTCTTTCTTCGCGTCGATGGCCACGACAACGCACTGGCTTCCGAATTCACCTGACAGCTCACGGATCAGTTCCGGGCGTTTCACTGCGGCGGAATTCACCGAGATCTTGTCGGCACCATGCTGCAAAAGCACCTGCACATCCTCCACGGTCGAGATGCCCCCGCCGACCGTGAACGGGATATTGATCTGATGTGCGATCCGGTTGACCAGCTCGATGAGCGTTTTGCGCTTTTCATGCGTGGCGGTGATGTCGAGAAAAACCAGCTCATCGGCACCCTCCGAAGCGTATCGCGCTCCGAGCTCGACGGGGTCACCCGCATCGCGGAGGTTGACGAAATTCGTACCCTTGACGGTACGGCCGTCTTTGATATCCAGACAAGGAATGATGCGCTTTGTCAGCATGGAAAATAAATTGGGATTGCGGGATGGCTCAATGGAAAAATAAAAACGATCATGGTCATCATCGTCCGGTCAT
>JBIKIB010000470.1:0-2822 GCA_044361845.1 Chitinophagaceae bacterium
GAATATCCTTCGGCCATTGGTCATCCGGCCTTTGCAGAAGAATGCCTTCATCTCATACATGCGTTCCATTGGCAAACTTGGCGGACAGAACAAGGTGCCCCGGCTCAGCAATGACCGGAATCTTGCGGATGCGCTCATTCCTTATGTCATTTCCGCCTAAAGAACATTATTTTTAGTACATGAATTCAGGCCAACCCCAATCCGTCCATCTGGCCGGTGATACAAAAAGAACCCCACGCAAGCGTATTGCCATCTTCGGCTCCACGGGCTCCATAGGCACCCAGGCGCTGGAAGTGATAAAATCAAATACCGACCGGTTCGAGGTGTCTATCCTCACTGCCCAAAACAACCATGGATTGCTTATCGAGCAGGCGCTCCGCCACCAGCCGCATACCGTGGTGATCGGAGATGATACCAAATACGATGTTGTCAGGGAGGCGCTTTCGGGGAAGGGTATCCATGTGATGGCGGGTATCTCGGCCATAGAGGAGGCGGCCGGTTTTGAGGATTACGACATGATGCTTGCCGCGATCGTCGGGTTTGCCGGACTGAGGCCGACCCTTCGTGCCATCGAATCGGGAAAGCAGATCGCACTGGCCAATAAAGAGACACTGGTCGTTGCCGGAGATATTGTCATGCAGAAGGCCATTGATAAACGGGTCCCTGTGATACCGGTTGATTCGGAACATTCCGCGATCTTCCAGTGTCTTGTCGGAGAGCTTCAGAACCGCATCGAAAAAGTCGTGCTGACAGCTTCAGGCGGACCTTTTCTGGGAAAAAAGCCGAATTTCCTGGTGAATGTGAAGCGGGACCATGCACTCCGTCACCCCAACTGGACGATGGGTGCCAAGATCAGCATCGATTCCGCCACACTCATGAACAAAGGACTGGAGATGATCGAAGCCAAATGGCTGTTCAACCTCAAGCCAGAGCAGATACAGGTGGTCGTGCATCCCCAGAGCATCATCCACAGCATGGTGCAGTTCGAGGATGGGAGCATCAAGGCGCAGATGGGTCTGCCAGATATGAAACTCCCGATACAGTATGCACTGGCCTATCCGGGCCGGATCCCGAACGACTTCCCACGCTTCGATTTCACCAAGGCCAGTAACCTCACATTCGAGCAGCCGGATTACAAGACATTCCGCAACCTCGCCATCGCCGGAGAAGCGATGTGCAAGGGTGGGAATGCCCCTGCCTTGCTCAATGCCGCCAACGAGATCGCTGTATATGGATTTCTGCACAATCGCATCGGCTTTCTCGAAATGACCGATGTGATTGAACAGACCTTGCTCAAAATGCCTTTCATCCAGCGGCCGACGCTACAGGAATATTTTGAAAGCGATGCGGAGGCTCGTAATTTTGCAGCCTCACTCCTGAAGATGTAATGCCATCTTAACAGATAGTTTTCATTCCCTTTACCAAACAGGAACACTGATTATGAATCTATTGCAGATATTAATGGACATCAACTGGCAGGCTGTCGGTTTGCAGGCAGGGCAGCTGATCCTATCGTTATCGATCCTTGTGATCCTCCATGAGCTGGGGCATTTCATACCCGCCAAGCTCTTCCGTTGCAGGGTTGAGAAATTTTATCTCTTCTTCGACCCGTGGTTCTCCATTTTCAAAAAGAAGGTCGGGGAGACGGAGTACGGGGTCGGATGGCTGCCCCTTGGTGGCTATGTGAAGATCGCCGGCATGGTGGATGAGAGTATGGACAAGGAGCAGCTTAAAAAGCCGGCTGAGCCATGGGAGTTTCGCAGCAAGCCGGCCTGGCAGCGGCTGATCATCATGATCGGCGGTGTGACGGTCAACGTACTGCTAGCCTTCGTCATCTATGCCATGGTGCTGTTCACATGGGGGGAGACCAAACTGCCCATGTCGGAGATGAAAGATGGCGTCTGGTGTGTCGACAGCCTCGCCAATGAACTCGGATTGCAGAATGCGGATAAGATCCTCGCCGTGAATGGCAAGCCTGTGACGTATTTTGAGGACCTGAATGCGGAAGTGTTGTTGGGTGAGACCGTCACGGTGGAGCGCAAAGGACAGGTGCAGGAAGTGGCTTTGCCGGTCAATCTGATCGAGAAGCTTGTTGAGACGCGCCGTCGTTCTCCACTATTCATGCCCCGGATCCCTGCTTTGGTCGGGGAGATCTCTGATACCGGAAATGCTAAACTGTCAGGTCTACAGGTCAATGACCAGATCGTGGGACTGGACGGTACTCCGGTCCGTTATTTCGACGAAATACGGCCCATGCTTGCCGGAAGAGAAGGGGATACTGCCAGGCTTGGGGTGCTGCGCGATGGAAAGACCCTTGAACTGTCGACCATTCTGGGAAAGAACGGAGCCATTGGGTTCTTCCCGATGATGCCATCGATGGACGACCTCGAAGCCATGAAGATGTATGTTTTTGAAAAGAAGCAATACGGATTCTTCGAGTCATTTCCCGCCGGTGTAAAGAAGTCGGTGGAGAAGCTCAAATCATATGTTGCGCAGTTCAAAAAGATCCTCAACCCCTCCACCGGAGCGTATAAAGGCGTTGGGGGTTTCAAGTCGATGGGGTCCATCTTCCCCAAGCACGAGTGGGACTGGGAAGTGTTCTGGAATATCACCGCCTTCTTCTCCATTGTATTGGCATTCATGAATCTTTTGCCGATCCCGGCATTGGACGGGGGGCATGTGATCTTCACGTTGTATGAGATGATCACCCGCCGCAAACCCAATGAGAAATTCCTGGAGTATGCACAGATCGTCGGAATGATCTTCCTTTTCGGACTGTTGATCTATGCGAACGGAAATGACATATTTGGCTGGGGAAGTGG
>JBIKIB010000119.1:0-9541 GCA_044361845.1 Chitinophagaceae bacterium
TTGCGCAGCTCTTCACTCAGCATAACGGGAACAGGAAGATCATCGGATGTGTGGGCGACCTGCAATTCGAAGTCATCCAGTACAGGTTGTTGCAGGAATATGGCGCATCCGTGCAGTTCAATACCCTGCCTTTCTATAAAGCTTGCTGGATCACTTCTGCGGATAAATCCAAGCTTGAAGATTTCATTCGGTTCAAAACATCGAATGTCGTCAATGACAAGGACGGACACCTGGTGTATCTGGCACAGAGTGAATGGTTCCTGAACACGGAAATCAAAAACAATCCTGATATCCAGTTCCACTTCACTTCTGAGATCCATAAATGACGAATACTTACAACCCCCGCTAGGGTCGGATATCAGGCGTCACGCCAGTGTAGTTGAATGGTGTGATCGACTTGAGTTCTTTCTTCACCGTTGCAGGGATCTTCAGGGATGTAATGAACGCGTGAATGCTTTCTTTGGTGATCTCTGCATTTCCGCGCGTCAGATCTTTCAGTGCCTCGTATGGATTCGGGAATTTCTCCCTCCGCAGAATTGTCTGTATCGCTTCAGCCACGACAGCCCAGTTATTTCCCAGGTCACGCGTAATGGCATCCTCATTCAGTACGAGTTTTCCAAGTCCTTTCCGGATGGATTTCAAGGAAAGGATCGTGTGTGCAAAGGGTACACCGATATTGCGCAGCACAGTTGAGTCCGTCAGGTCGCGTTGAAGCCTTGATACAGGTAGCTTTGCTGACAAATGAGAGAAGATCGCGTTGGCAAAACCCAGGTTGCCTTCCGCGTTTTCGAAATCTATCGGGTTGACTTTATGTGGCATCGCAGAAGAACCGACTTCCCCCTGCTTTGTTTTTTGTCTGAAATATTCCATGGAAATATAGGTCCACAGATCCCGGCAGAAATCAGTAAGGATGGTGTTGATCCTTGACATCGCATCGAAATGAGCGGCCAGATGGTCGTAATGCTCGATCTGGGTGGTGTACTGTTGCCGTTGAAGACCAAGCCTATCCGTGCAGAACGTATTCGCAAAACCGATCCAATCAATGCGGGGAAATGCAGCCATATGTGCATTGAAATTACCGGTCGCACCCCCAAACTTGCAGGAGTACGGAATATGACTCATGAGATCAAGCTGTTGGTCCAACCGCTCTACAAATACCATGATCTCTTTACCAAGCATGGTCGGTGAAGCTGGCTGACCATGCGTGCGCGCAAGCATTGGAATATTCATCCAGGCTTTTGCCATCTTCCTCAGTTCAAGCGAAAGAGTGGTCACGGCAGGGAGGTATTCATTTTCCAACGCATCTTTCCACAGCAAAGGGATCGCGGTATTGTTCACATCCTGAGATGTGAGTCCAAAATGAACAAATTCCTTGAGCTCCTTCAGTTTTAATGCCTCCAGGGCTGCCTTGATGAAATATTCCACTGCTTTCACATCGTGATTGGTCACGCGTTCGAGGTTTTTGATCTCAAGTGCTTTCTCCGGCGTGAAATGTTCATGGATCTCCAGTAAAGATTTTTTATCTGCCGCTTTCAGACTGAAGAGTTTTTTTTCAGACAACGCGATGAGGTATTCCACCTCGATCTTCACACGATATCGGATCAGCGCATATTCAGAGAAATATTCGGAAAGGTGAGCCAATTGTGTCCGGTAACGTCCATCTAAGGGAGATAGGGCAGTGAGCATGCTGAGTTCCATGGGAAAGAAGGGATATTTGCAGCACGGCGCCTTTGGTGATCTAATTGTACTTGTACTGACAAGGGCCGATACCTGTAATTGAAGTAGTTTTGCCTCAAAATTACAGCAAAGCCCTTGGATAAGAAAATAAGGATCGGCGCGGTGAGCTACCTGAATACCCGCCCTCTGATCTATGGTATGCGGAATTCAGAAATTGCAGACAGGATCGAACTGCAATTGGATTACCCGGCTCGTACTGCCGCAAAGCTCATGAACGACGAGATTGATGTGGGACTCATCCCCGTAGCGGTCATCCCATGGCTGAAGGAATATCACCTGGTGTCAGACCATTGCATTGGCTGTGATGGAGCAGTCGGCTCTGTCGCGATCTTTGGTGATGAATCCATGGAGAATATGCGATCCGTATGGCTGGATTACCAATCGCGAACATCCGTTGCACTGACGAAAATCCTGCTCCGAGATCATTGGCAGGTCACTCCGGAATTGCTCTCTGCCGATAATGACGGCTATATGGAGCATATTCACGGCCACACTGGCGGACTTGTGATCGGTGACAGGGCTTTCATCCAAAAAAAACGATCAGCCGTCATGTTCGACCTGGGCCAGGCATGGAAAGACCTCACAGGACTTCCCTTCGTCTTCGCTACCTGGGTCAGTAATAAACCAGTCGATGATGAATTCATTGCCCTGTTCAATGAAGCGAATGCGGTCGGACTCGCTCAGCTTGACAAAGTGATCGCTGAAAATCCTTTTCCACACACGGACCTGGACTATTACTACCGTGTCAATATGAGCTATGCCTTCGATGAAACGAAAAAGGCGGGTATGAAAAAGTTCCTTTCCATGATCGGATCTGTTTGATCCTCAATACCAGAGCCGGGCTTTTGTTTTTTGCAGATACTTCATTGCTTTGTCTCCGATGGGTGTTCGCTTTTCTTTAGCGGGAATCCCCTTGACATCTTTCCATGCCATGATCCATCCTCTGAAATCGAAGTTGGTCTTCCTGAGGTATTCAACAGACCACATCACAGCGGTGGACATGAAAAAAATCACCGGCAGATAGCGCCAGGCAACTTTTGTTTTATTCACCCACATCATGCGCATCTTATCCCTGTTGGGTTGCCGGCCCTGTGGTGACTCCTTGTGCAGCATCGTGATGCTGTCGGAATAGGTGATCGAATAGCCTGCTTCTATCAGGCGATAACTCAGATCATATTCTTCCATTCCATAAAAGAAATCCTCAGGATAGAGCCCTGCCCTCTCGATGGATTCGCGCGTGATGGCGTGTGCACCTCCTGCATAATAGTATGTTTCAAGAAAATGTTCCTTGCCATATTTGGTGAAACGCTTATGCGGAAAGGCATTCACCTGCATTTTCAGGGTTTGGTAGTAGAGTACCCTGAAGGATACGATCGCTTTCGGATCCTTTGTATTGGGCAGTTCGAATGCCTCCATCAGCCGCACCAATGCATCCCTGCCCTGTAATTCCGCATCGTCATCCAGCATGATCAGGATCGGCGCCTTACCTTGTCGTATCGCGAAATTCCTTCCCCTTGCCACCCCAAGGTTTTGAGATGAATGCACATAAACGAAAGGGATCTCTTTTTGGGACGCTATGAAAGACTCGACATTGCCATAATCCGCGGATGAAGCATTATTGATGATGATGACTTCCTCCAGTAATTCTGATGCACGGTCAAGCCTGGAGATATTGACAGCCAAGGCGTGCATGTCGTCGGGCCTGTCATAAGTGATGATGATGAAACTAAGCGGCTTCACTATGTGTTCATTTCAGGGGTCAGCAGATCGCGATATGACTCCTCAAAGGTAAGTAGGTTGAAATGATCCTTTGCATACATGATGTTATGTTCCGAGATCCGATGGCAAAGCATGGCGTCACCCAATAACTTCCGGATCAGTATCACCGCTTCTATGAGGATCGTTTCTTCGTTTTGCACCGAGCTGAACAGAAAGCCTTCCTCCCCCTGCCGGATATGGACAGGCAGGTCTCCTACTGGAGTGGCAAGTATCAGGCATCCACGTGCCATGGCCTCCATGACCACCATTGGAAATCCCTCTTCTGATGATGTCAGGATCAGTATGTCTGATTCGTTATAAGTGCGTGCAATGCCCTGCGGGTCGGTGATGTTGCCCAACATCCTGGACTGTGATCCCGTATGCTCCCGGAGTCCTTCACCCACATCGCCCATGAATGTGAAATCGACCGGAAGATTTTCGGCACGGCACTGTTCGGCGATCCGGGCAACAATATGCACGCGTTTTTCCAGAGTCCCTCTTCCGGCATAAAGGATGTTCAGCCTTCGGCCGCTTGTATGCCTTGGCACGGTATCCGGGGGTATGGGGATGCCGTTGCGGATAAATCTGATCCTTGAATTCATCTCCTCGGGGATGCCGAGACGGCGATACTGCGCCCTGTGGTCATCCATCGCTTTTCGACTGATCATGACCGTTAGTCTGTAGTATGTGATGAAAGGTATGCGGATCCTCGAAAAGCTGTTGAATGAATGGATGAGTTCATACTGACATATCCCCTGATCGATCCATGGTGCGCATTTGTAAGCGAAATTGCACTGTCCGTTGAACACGACAGGCTTTGATGGCTGGCTATTGATATGCCCACTCACCACACCACGCCAGATGAGGTTGTTCCAATAGGTCGACTTCCTATCGGTATAAGCCGATATGTCGATCACATCGTGCCCACTGGCGGAAAATAATGCTCTGAAGCCTTCATTATGCGACCGGCGGGTGAAGATGATGAGGGCTTTCTTACCCCGGAAAGCCATGGCTATCTGGGCATGTACCTTCTCCGCTCCTCCGGTATGATAGAACGGGAAGAAAAAATAAAGATCATATGTTTTCCTCAGTGGCAGCTTCCGCGCTTTTCTCCTACCGAGCAGGATGAAAGGGCGGATGAACAAACACTCAATGAATTGCTTCAAAAGGAATAACCTGTATATCATCTCGATACGAATGGTTGCCTGATTTTTTTTAGAAAACCAAATGATAGGTCTCGCAAAGAAAATATGAAAGTGCGAAAGACAAATCCGGTCACATGCAGATGTTTAAGTTCATACGCGATGAACTGGAATTTCGTCATGGCCAATCCAAGGTAGATATTCTTCTGTCTGTTTCTGGTGGTCGACCCTTCACGGATCCTGTGCTTCACCAATGGTGAGTCGACCTTATGGATCGTATATCCGGCATTGAGCCATCTGAGCCAGAGATCGTAGTCCTCTTTCTCCCGCTGGCACTCTCTGTATTTGAGTGACCGGAGGACATCCGCCTTTGCAAACACCGTGGGATGGGCAATGCAGTTGTTGTCTGGCATGAATGTCCTTATCTCCATGTAGTTGACATGTGACCGGTCATCAGACCATTGACCTGTGAAAAAGCCTTGTTCGTCTATCAGGTTCACAGTCGTTGCGACCATGTCTGCTTTCGGATGTTCTTTCATATAGGCAAGCTGCTTTTCAAGCCTGTCATTCACGGATAAATCATCACCATCCATCCTTGCTATGTATGTCCCCACGGCTTCATCTATACCCCTGTTGAGTGTGTACACGATGCCTCTGTTGCTATCGTTCTGAAGGTATCTGATGCGCTTGTCTTGAAAACCTCTCATGATCCGGTCACTCTCATCGGTGGAGCCATCGTTTATGATGATGCATTCGAAATCCTTGAAAGTCTGGTCTAATATACTTTGAATCGCATCTGCCAGAAAGGGGGCTGCGTTGTAAATCGGGATCACTATACTGATTGCGGGAGAAGACATGATGCAATTTAGTCAATATTCAGAGGGCATCGATCTTTTTCACTATCGGGGCCAGGATCGCGTCCCAGCCATACGCTCTGAAAAATTCTTTGGGCAGGTCTGTGTCATCCGACGAGCTATGCAGGATGTTCTCCATGAACTGTTCCTTATCATCATCCGGTGAAATGCGTAATTTATCACCTGTCAACGAATCGTCGATCCCGACTGCGCTATGTCTTGTAGAAATGACCGTGAGGTTGTATGAGAGTGCTTCCATGGTCTTTACCTTTATACCGCCTCCGCCTGTGACTGGATTCAGGAAAAGATCGGCCCCAAGAAGATATTCATGGATGTCTGCAACCTCTCCAGCGAAGATATAATCAGGATCCTTGAGCTTTGTCAGATGATGATAACGACGATCCCTGATGCGTCCGCATGCGATGAGCTTGAAAGGTTGCAGACTTCTTTTCCGGAGCGAGGGGATGATCTCCGTCACGAGTGATTCGAGTGCTTCGGCATTGGGGGCATAGTCAAGGGTTCCACTGAACAGGAATATCCTGGTACCCTTGCCGATCTGATGCCTTTCCCGTACGATCTCCCTCGCGGATGCTTTTTCTTCTCGTGTTGGGATCGCAGACCTCTTCGTTCCGAACGGAACGATCATACATTTATCGGCAGCAATCCCGAATCGTGATATGGCAAAAACCATATCATCTTTTGTTTTGAACAGGACGAGGTCTGCCTTTCGGCATGTTTCTCGTTCGAGGAAAAATAACAGTGGCCACCACCATTTTCCCATTTGGCGGAATCTCTCTGATTCAATATTGTGTTCATGAAGGATCAGGCGCACTCCCGCAAAAGACTTCGCAAGAATGCCCGCAATGCCATAATAACAATGCTCCAGCAACAAGTGTGTCGCAGATATCTGCCGGATCTGTTGATAGATCTTCAGCCAGTTCGATGGAGCGAGTACCTGCATCCTACCGGTCGGCAAAGTAGCAACAACTTCATACGAACCAGCGACGGTTGTATTGTCGCGGGAACAAAGCATGGTGAGTTCATGATGATTGCCGAGGTGTTCGCTGAATGTTGCGATGCCTTTTTGTCCGCCAAAGACGGCCGGTAATACTTTGTACCACACTACGCTGAGGATCCTGCCCATTTATTTTTCAGACTTTCGCAGTATGCTTCCGCCCGTACTCTTTCCAAAGTCCGAATGCAAGCAAGATGAGCAAAAGCAGCTGACTCACCTGTGTCAGAAGTTTACCCGTCTCGTATGCCGCCGGTTTGAAACGAAACTCAATATTATGTTTACCAGCTGGTATTGACAGTCCGCGCAGCACGTAGTTGGTTTTTATGATAGGGGTTTCCTTACCGTCGATGAACGCCTTCCATCCTCTGTCGTAGTACACTTCACTGAAGACGGCGAACTGTGGTTTTGCTGAGCTGGTAGTATACGTGACGATGTCGTTGTCGTTTTTGACAAGAGAGACGGACGCTGTGGAGTCCCATTCCGCCGGATGGCTGATATCCTTCCTGAAAGACTCCTGCACGATGGCTATTGATGCAGGATCGAAGTCATCGAGGGCGATCATCTCTGCCCTTGCGTCAGGCACGTATTTGATGTTGCGTACAAGCCATGCACTTCCAAGTGCACCGGAATTGAGTTGTGGTATGGTTCGGCCGGTGGAATCCTGAGTGATCACATATTTGGTGTTCAGCATATTGAGGACCGGCAGGTTTAGTGGTTGTTTCGAAAGTTGGTTCTCGATAAGGTCCTGATAGATGCTGAGCTTTGCGGCATGGTATCCTCCGACGGATTTGTGATGATAGGATGTGATCGCGTCGTTGAATGGACTCTGTGTGAGATTGAAAACGCGGAAGTTGGGTTCCTTGTCCTCTTTGATCTGCATATCTGCCGGAGTCGGTGCGAACGCATTTTCAAAGTCCTCCGGTTCCATGAAATTATCCCTGTTGAGGTAACGGCTGCTGACACCTAAGAGATCGATCATGGAAAGAACGAGCAGTGACCCCATCAGGATGGTCTGCGTCACTTTCTTACTCATGAAGAGGAACATCAGGAGCCAAGCCGCTGAAGCCAGGAATATGGAACGAAGCAAGTCGCTGCCAAACATACTTTTCCGGTCAGCGACGACCGCATCAATGATATCCTTGCCCATACCCGGATCCTGTGGATTGATCTGCGACAATTGTTGTTGTAGTTCTTTTTCAAACCCCATCTTGTAGTCGAACCCGACATACAGTCCGGCTAGCAGCAGGAAACAGGCGGCCATCAGAATACCCGATGAACGGAGCGATTTTTTGATCTCATCGGTGTTCCTGTTGCCAAAGATCAGCTCCTGCAGGGCCATGATCGATACAAGTGGGAACAACAACTGAGGGATCACGAGGATCATCGCTGGGGCACGGAATTTATTGTAGAGTGGCAGGTATTCGAACATCAGGTTGTTGAATGTCCCGAAGTTCTTACCCCATGACATCATGAGTGCGAATACCGTCACCGCAAGGATCCACCATTTATGGGGCGACTTCAGGAAGAACATTCCGAAAATAAATAGCATACAGAAGAGCGCACCGACATAAACCGGACCTGCATGGCCGGGTTGTTTGCCCCAATAGGCGGGAAAATAGCTGTAGAGCTGGTTGGCAAGCTGTTGTGGCAGTCCTTTCTCCTGCATGGTCTCCACCAGTCTTGAATCTTCTCCGAGCGGATTGGAGCCACCTCCGAACATGTCAGGTACCAGTAGGGTGAAGGATTCCGCTACCCCGTAACTTCCATATAGGAAAGCATAAGCCGTATCAAGTCCGCCGTTGCTTTTGACCTTGCTAAGGCTATCCGCACCGATGTTCAGGGAGGCCTGACCGCCGCGTATCGTGGCCTTCGAATAGTCGTATGTCGTTAGGAGCATGACAGCATTCGCAAGGATGCCGATGATTCCACCCGCAAGGGCGAAACCCGTCGCCTGGAAAAAGACGGAGAGTTCCTTTTTCCTGAGGGCATTTATCAAATTCCCTACTGCCATGAATACTGCGATGATCAGGAAATAATATACGATCTGGTAGTGGTTGTGCGAGATCAGGATCGAGCTGAACAATGCCGTCAGGGCTGTACCGATCCAATATCGTTTTTCATAGATCATCCAGATCGCGGCAAGAAGGGCCGGGAGATAAGCGATGGACAGCATTTTGGTGTCATGACCGACGGATACGATGATCCCATTATACGTGGCATATGCATAACCAAGTGCACCGGTCATCCCCAGCCAAGGGTTCATGCGCAATGCGATCGCCAGAAAATAAAAACCGAAACAGGCGAGGATGAAAAACCTGAACGGCTTTGGGATGAAAAGCGAAAAAGCCTCATTGGCGTAATAGGAAAGATAGTTGTTGTTGTTCGTCGCGATCTGATAGCCCGGCATTCCGCCGAACATATTGGTCGTCCAAAGCGGTGCGACACCACCATGCGTGTCCCGGTAATCCTGTATGTCCTTGCTCATTCCTTTCCAGTGGATGATGTCACTCTGTTGAAGGACCTGCCCGTCGAGTGCAGGCTTGCAATATACGAGTGCGACGAGGATGAAAACGATTATGGCGATGAGATGGGGTAGGAGCTTCCGGAAGTCAATGCTCTTCATGCAGCTTTGGTTTATACGGGGCAAATTAAGTCATAAAATCGATTTTCTTACGGGCTTCCATATCCTTTTGGAACCTTCCTTTTACGGATGAATTTGGAGGTTGGCATGGTTTTCCACTCATATTTGCTTTAATTGCATTCTATTCCTGAAAACAATGATACAGAACATTCTTCGTGACAAACCCAGCCGCCTGTTCATCATCCTTGGCGGATTTTTTATTGCCAATGTCATCATCGCTGAAATGATCGGTGTCAAGATCTTCTCGCTGGAGGACACCCTCGACTTGCCCAAGGCAGACTTCTCCCTTTTCGGCACATCCGGTCTTTCCTTCAGCCTTACTGTGGGGGTGCTTCCCTGGCCCGTGGTCTTCATCATGACGGATATCATCAACGAGTATTATGGCGTAAGGGGG
>JBIKIB010000471.1:0-2797 GCA_044361845.1 Chitinophagaceae bacterium
CACGGGGGATGTGGAAAGCAGCAACGCTTTTTTTTCGCCGGATGCCGGATAGCCCACGATATTGACCCGCAGCGCTGCCCCTTGTGCAACGGTATCCATCGAGGTGAGCAGCGACAGTAATACACAAGCAAGCAGTCTTTTCATCAGATCCATTTTCATGAATGTAGTGAAAAAAGACAGTCCGACCTACTTGAGATACTGGTTCTTTGCCAGGTGAAAAAGCTGTCCCTTACTGTTGATATTGAGTTTGCGGTAGATGCTTTTAATGTTTGACCGGACCATATCCACCGATATGTCCAGTGAATCCGCGATCATCTTGTACGATAGTCCGTCAAGGATGCAGTTGGTGACATCTTTCTCCCGTTGGGTCAGGTTCTCGAAATCGTGGTGTGACTGCTGGAAGCTGTTGATGATGTTCCTTGCGATCTTCGGGGTCATGTAAGCGCCGCCTTCTGATACGATCCGAAGGACTTCTTCCAGTCTTATGTCGAAGCTTTGTTTGTCGACATATCCCAGTGCCCCCTTTTTGAGTGCGGCGAAGATCGTTTCTGTATCATCCTTGATGGTGTTCATGATGATCGCCGTTTCGGGATATTTCGCCAGTATCGGCTCTATCGCATCGAGGCCGTTCATTTCCGGCATGACGATGTCCAGCAGGATGATTTCTGCATCGACATTGCTCTTGAGGAATTCAACAGGGTTATCGAAGGTATGGGTGCATTCGAATCCTTCGATGGAGTTCACCCTTTTCTGGATCATCTCAGAGAGGATGTGATCATCTTCAAGCACGACTACTTTGTTCTTGGCTGGCATGGTGTTGGGATTTTATTTTTATTACAGTGGGAATCTCATTTTTATTCCAAGGCCGCTTCCCTGCTTCGGGGTGCTGAACTCGATGGTCCCGTGGTGCTTTGACACCCGTTTGCGAAGGTTCTTCATCCCGTTGCCTTTTTGCCCGAGTGCTGCAACATCCATCAGCACCCCGTTATCGCGGGTGAATATCGTCAGCACGTGATTATGTGCTGTGACGTAGACGGAAATGTTTCTGGCCCGGGAATGTTTGAGTGTGTTGCTGATGATCTCGTACAGGCATAACCGGATGTCCCGGAATAATTCTCCTTTTATCTGGTAATCGCCATCGCTCTTCTCCGTGACTTCGTACTTCACCCCAGTCATATTGAGCAGTGCGTTGACCATCTCCTTGATCTCGTCCGTCAGTTTGCGGAAGGTGAAGGTCGAGTAATTCATCGTGTTGATATAGGCACGCAGGCTGAAAAGGGATTCGTTCAGGTAGTTGATCAAGCGGCTGTTGCCGGCGGTCTGTTCGTCTGATCTTGCCACATAGAGTGCTCTTGTAAGAATGGTGCCCACCTCATCATGCAGATCCATGGATATGCGTTCCTTGAGTTTTTGTTCCTGGAGGCTGGAGCGCATCAGCACGAGTACGAAAAGAAATAGGAATATGAATGCGGTCAGGATGAGCAGCAGGAGAAAGAGCCTTGATTTTAGGAAGGGGACCTTCGCCTCTATTTGCAGTTTCGGAAAAGATATGAGGGTGCCGAATTCATCGAATGCCCTGACGTTGATGGTGTAGATCCCCGGGTCGAGTTTGAAGATGTTGATATACGACGGTCCACTGATGCTGTTCCACTGTCCGCCATCGATGTTGTATTCGTAGGTGTGGTTGACCGCCTTCAGCATGTTTTTCGAGGAGATGTAGATGCGCAGGAATTCATCCTCCGTGTTGAACGAGATCAGGCCAGGGTGACTTGTGAAATGCTGGAATATTGTATCCTTGTCGATGAACCGGTACATGCCTGTGAAGATGCCTGTTTCATCCTGTCTGTTGAAATTGATCTTTCCGGGATCCACGATGTCGTAGCCATTGAGTCCGCCGAAAATGAGCTTACCATTGCTCATCTTCAAGGCGGATTTGTAATTGAACTCGATGTTCAAGAGCCGGTTTGCCTTTCCGAGGCGGTTGAAACTTCCTGTTGCCGGATCATAGCCTACTATCCCGGAATAGGTGCCCATCCACATCCTCCCCATATCGTCTTCCAACATGCTCACGACTTTCGGGTTGACGAATATGCTTTGCGGAAGGCTGCCCGTGACCTTCATCACATCTAAAGAAATAAGATCCACCCCATTTTCATGACCGACCCAGAGTTTACCGTCTTTTCGAAGAAGTAGGGAACCCGTATTCCGGCCTGTCAGTTCCCCGGGTTTCTTGTCGAAGCTGGTCATGACGGACAGCTCTTTATTGAAGCAGATCACACCGCCCTCCGTACCGAGCCAGATCCTGTTGTGGATAGAATCGTGGAGGATGCACCTCACCAGACCGGTCTGCACAGGCAGCGGTATATGCCTGGCCGTCTGAAACTCAGGATTGTACTCGATCAGCAGATCCTTGCCTCCTACCAGTATCACCTTTCGACTCCTATCATAATTGATCGATATGTATTGGCCTTTCTTGTGGAGTGGTGGGAAGTCAATGGATTCAATCCGGCTGTTGCCTTTTTTGAATCGGATCAATCCCATTCCTTCCGTGGCTACATAAAATTCTTCGCCGACCCTCACCGCATCATACATCGAGCTCTTGCGGTCCGTCAGTTTTTCAGGTAATCCGTCGCCTCTGTATTGATATGTGTACGGGTTTCCGAATAGGTACAACGTACGGTCTTCGTCTTCCATGATCTTCCTCCTGATGCGGATGAAATTCAATTCGTTGTCGATGTTGTCATTGAGCGTGCTCGTCGCATCTGTGCCGATGCGCAAATGCACGAGTCCCTGGTTT
>JBIKIB010000120.1:0-9452 GCA_044361845.1 Chitinophagaceae bacterium
CGTAGGCGTTCGAGGACGGTAAAATGTGTGGTGGCTTCCTTGCCATGCTCCCCGTCGGGGTAGACGTCCATCTGCTTGCGCAGCCGCTGGTGCCGGCCAACATGCCCGGTGATGGTACCACTATCCTCTTCGAAATCACCCCATACCAATGCGACATATCGGCGGTACACGGTGTGGTCGAAGAACTGATTGGCAAGGTCCACTGCGGCCTTGTCGGTCTTCGCCACCACCAGCAACCCGCTGGTGTTCTTATCGATGCGATGCACCAGGCCATAGCGCGGAAGCTCATGCTCAGAGAGTTCAGGTTGTTGTTCTTTCAGATGCCACGCGATGCCGTTGACCAGCGTCCCGGAATAATTTCCATGGCCGGGATGCACGACCATGCCTGCCGCTTTGTTGATGATCATGATGTCATCATCTTCGAACGTGATATTCAGGTCAAGGCTTTCGGCCTTTATGTCGAAGACCTCCGGTGCATTGTCGGAGAACATGACGATCTGATCCCCTGGTCTTATCTTGTAATTCGACTTCACACTCTTGCCATTGACGAGTACCATCTGTGCGGCAATGGCACGTTGCAGTTTGTTCCGGGTGACGTGCTGCATCCGGTTCGTCATGAACTTATCTATGCGTACGGATTCCTGTCCTTTGTCAACGGTGATGGATACCCGTTCATACAATTCCTCCGAACTCTCACCATCTTCTGCCAACTGTTCCTGATCCAAGGGGTCCTGCTGCATTCTTGCGTTTTGCCAAAGGTAACATCTATTCAAAGAAACTACCTTTGTACCATGGCTACAGAGACCATTCTCTTCCGGGACTTGCACCAGATCGAATACGGAGCCGCCTGGGAACTGCAGGAGGGACTGCTGCGATGGAACCTCGACAGGAAATCTGAATGGAACCGTGCGGTTGCGACCGGCGAGGCCATCTCCGATAAGGCGGACACGGAACATCACCTGCTTTTCTGTGAACATCCTCCCGTCTATACCCTTGGCAAGAGCGGTAAGATGGAGCATGTGCTCATCGATGAGCAGGAGCGTCTGCGGCGCGGCGTTTCCTTTTACCATACCAACCGCGGTGGGGATATCACTTACCACGGACCCGGGCAGATCGTTGGGTATCCCATCCTTGACCTGGAAAGATTCTTCACGGATATCGGAAGATACCTGCGCAGCCTGGAAGAAGTTGTCATCCTCACAATGGCCGAATATGGGCTCAAGGGTGGCAGAAGCATCGGAGAGACGGGTGTGTGGATGGACCCGGATCGTAAAGGGATGGAACGCAAGATCTGTGCGATGGGGGTCAGATGCAGCCGCTGGGTGACAATGCACGGCTTCGCATTCAACGTCAACACCGATCTCACTTATTTCGATTCGATCATCCCCTGTGGCATAAAGGACAAGCAGGTGACCTCAATGCAAAAGGAACTGGGCTTCGAGCCGGACATGAATGAAGTAAAAGGGAAACTGAAACGTCACATGGAGATCGTCTTCGGCTGCAGCATCGTCACTGCCTGACCTTGAGGACCTGCACTTTGTTTTTTTCCTTGAGTTTTTCGTTCTCGAATAATTCGAAATCATACCATCCGGCCCGATGGAAATTTGTCTTGTCCAGCAATATCATCCTTTCGGTGACCCGGCTGACTTCAAAAAAAGGCTTTCCGTCGGGCTGGTAGAATTGCACCCTGAATTGTTTTTTTTCTGCTTCCGGCAACGCCAGGACGATATTCCCTTCTTTGTTGGTGTACACATAAGCCGACGGCACCCACACATACTTTTGAGGTTTGGGGGTTGTCTTCACGCTGTCTTTTGTCTTGGGTTCGATGCCTGCCGGCAGAGGTTCATCCTTGATGAATTGGAAGCCGGATCTTTGCTTCGCAGCAAGTTCCACTTTTACGGTACGGGCGGTATCTGCACGGGGCCTCAAAGACTTTGTCTGAAAGAACTTTCCTCTTTGCAGTTGTATGTACAAGCGGTAGAACTGTAAGGTGTCGGGGGCCTTGCTGTCGAGGTATCCGTTCACCGAAGGGGTGGGGTCAGGCAGGGTGATGATCGTTCGAAACCCTCTGAGAGAATCCACCGATCGCTGGATACTGATCTGTACCACGCTGTCATAGGGGTTTGCCCAGCTGATGATGACCTTCCCTGAACGGATGACGGCACTGAAGGAAGGAAGCGTATCATGCGCTGTGACAGGATGTACGACAACAACAAGGAAGCAGCAGGCGGTGATGAATCTTATAAATCGTTTCATGGATTGGTGGTCAAAGATAATTCCCGGGTTGTTAAAAAAAAGTGAGCATTCCTTCTTTTACGGATCTGTTGCCTTGCAGGCCTCCGCTGTGGATGGTGAGGATCCTTGAGCCCTGCTGAAAGTATCCCTTCCGGATGAGGTCATCCGTCGCACGCATGAGCTTGCCGGTATATACGATGTCGGTGGGGATCCCGGTGTGCTTATGGAAATGGTTCATGAAGGACAACAATGCGCCATCCGCTTTTGCGTATCCTCCGTAGTGATGGTCGTGGTCGGTCAGGATGTCGGATGTCGCCTGAAATTCGGGCAGTAGTGACCGGATATGGGTTTCGAGGTCATGGTTATTCTTCAGGACGGAGATGCCCAGTACTTTCTGTCCGGCAACCGCAGCTGTGATCAGTCCTGCCATCATGGTGCCTGTTCCGCAGGCGCACAGGATCCAGTCATATGCATTTCGGGGTATGAGTGCGTGGATGGTTTCTGCACCCTGTCGTCCTTCCGGGCCGTATCCACCCTCTGGTACGGGCAGGAATCGGGGATGTCTTTCTGAAATTTCGTTTATAGGTGACCGTGAGTGATTTCTGAATGAGGTCCGGTCGGTGAATATGAGCTGCATTCCCCATCTTTCAGCGTCCTGAAGGGTTGGTGACAGGGGTGTGGTCTTTTCTCCGCGGATGATGCCGATCGAAGAGAGTCCGGCCGCCTTCGTGGCGTAGGCCGTCGCGTGGATATGGTTTGAGTACGGCCCGCCATAGGTCAGGATACCTTCGTATCCATCCTCTGTTGCATGTTTCATCCATTTCCTCAATTTAAAGACCTTATTACCGGAGACGACGGGATGTACCCTGTCGAGTCGCAACACATCCCATTTGACCTCTTTGTCACAGGATTCTGTCAGGTACACGGGTTCTATCAGGTCATCCAGCTGGAGTGTTGTGTGAAGCATCTCGGGATAGGGGGTGGACATTTAGCGCTTTATGATATAGTTTTGCCAGCAAATTAGATACAAACTGTTTATGAAACCAACATTACTGATACTTGCGGCAGGCATGGCATCCCGGTACGGGGGCATGAAACAGATCGAATCCTTCGGCCCCAGTGGTGAAACGATCATGGATTATTCCATCTATGACGCCATCCGCGCGGGGTTCGGCAAGATCGTGTTCATCATCCGGGAGGAGTTCGCAGAGCAGTTCAAAGCCATTTTCGAACCTAAGCTGGAAGGCCTTGTGGAAACGGAATATGTCTACCAGGAGCTGACGGCATTCATGGGAGACCATTCGGTGCCGACGGGTCGCACGAAGCCGTGGGGCACTGCACATGCTGTTTTGTGTGCGAAAGATGCGGTCAGTGAGCCTTTCGCCGTCATCAATGCCGATGACTACTATGGCAGGGATGCTTTTGAAAAAGCATCGGCCTTCCTTAGCGGGGCATGCGATGAGAAGACCTATTCCATCATTGGTTATAGCCTGCTCAAGACCTTATCCGACAATGGCACGGTGAATCGGGGGGTCTGCGAGGTGGATGCATCGGGAAACCTGTCGGCCATCGCCGAGCGGTTGAATATCAGCATGAAGGACGGTCATATCCTTTGTGATGACGATATGGAGCCGAAGGAACTGTCAACGGACAGCCAGGTGTCCATGAATTTCTGGTGTTTTCACCCGTCTTATTTCACCTACACGGAGAAGTTATTCGCGGATTTCCTGGCTGCGCGGATCGACGAACCCAAATCGGAATTCTTCATCCCCATTGTGGCGGACCGTTTCATACAGGATGGCGGCGGTGTCATCAGGGTCATTCCTACATCGTCTTCGTGGTTTGGTGTCACTTACAAGGAAGATGCTCCTGAGGTCAGGAAGAGTGTGACCGAACTGGTGTCTTCGGGTGTCTATCCCGCCGGGCTTTGGGTACGTTGAGCAGATAGAATACCGGTATTGACCGATATAAAAAAAGTGTGAAAGGGATGCCTTTCACACTTTTTTATGTTGATGACCTGATGATCGGTCGTTTTATCAGAGTACGACTTTCACCATGTAGATGCAGTCCTGCATCCTGCGCACTTGTTGTGCACGGTCGGTGGCTTTCATGGATGATTGGGTCGGAAGGCGAATTGCCATGGATGAATCTTTTGATTTCAGTTCATCGACGACCCTGAAGATATTTTTAGACCGGATGGCGAAGACAACCCCTTCCGCCTGCGTTTGCCGGGCGTTGAGGATACCGATCACTTCACCTTTTTTGTTGAGCACCGGGCCTCCGCTGTTTCCGGGATTCGCGGAGATCGAGATCTGGTATGACATGGTATCTCCCTTCAGGCCGGATTTAGCACTCAGGTATCCTTCTCCGTATACGATTTCATCTTTCGGGTATCCGAGGGTGAATACCGCTTCGGAAAGTTCGGTAGCAGACTTGCTGATGCCGTAGGGCAATGGGCTTCGTGCCTTGAAATCCTCGTCATCGATCCGGAGTATCGCCAGGTCTTTCTGCAGGTCGGTGTGCACGATCGTGGCGCGGAAATCATCGCCTGCATTGTTCTGTACGAATATGCCGGATGCGTCTTGCACTACGTGTGCGCTGGTGATCAGATATCCTTTGGGGTCTATGAGGAAGCTTGTACCTCCGAATTTGACAGCAGCGGATGGGTCGATCTTATTGCGGACTTCGTTGATCTCTGCACCCTGTGTGCTGGTTTCTTTTTCGAGTCTTGTCACTTTACGCCGCAGTTCCTCCACTTCTCGGATGGGTGCTTTCGGGGAGAACAGGGAGGTGAGTCCGCTGATCATCAATGCGGTGATGCCTGCGATGGAAGCGGCTACGGTGATCACGCGGCGGTAACGATTCCAGAGATCTATGACACGACCTTTTCCGACCGGGTTGGCATTTTTAAGGTCCCCGCTTTCCTGCAGATTATGGTGGATATCGTTCAAGGTCGCCTTGAATTTCTTCCGGTCCGCGTAAGAGTCCATCTGTCCGACAAAATAGTGGTGTTCAACGACCATTTGGTCCAGTTCCGGACTTTCCTTACGCATGGCATCGAAAGCGGTCTTTTCCGTTTCGGACATTTCGTTCCGCAGGTAACGGTCAACAGCTTCCAGCATGACGTATTGATCCATTTTAGTTACCGTTTTTATATTGTGCAAAGAATAGTTTCTTCAGTCTCATGAGGCATTTATATTTCTGTGTCTTTGCGTTATCCGCGTTGGTGTATCCGAAGAATGACGAGATCTCCTGCATGCTCTTCTGGTGCACATAGAAGGCTTCAAGCAGGCTCTTACAGGGTTCCCCGATTTTCCCCATGGCAGTTTTCATGATGGTGTACTGATTGTTCAGTTTATCATGGGCTTCGAGGTCTTCTTCCACCGGGATGGTATCTTCCAATACTTCCACCTGGTTTCCGAACCGCCTCATGTATTGAAGCTTTTTGAGCCATATCCTCCGGCAAACGGAATATATGTACGTTCTGATCTGACAATTCAGTTCAAAGGAATCGGATCTTGATTTTTCATAGAGTACGATCAAGGCTTCCTGAAACACATCCCTGGCGTCATCTTCAGAACCATTGTTCTGTATGACCATTGTCTGGATCAGGCTATAGTTGTCTTTATATATTGCCTGGATAGCGTCCTTATCATTGAGCGCTAATCCTTTAAGCAGTATTTTATCCCGTTCTGTTTTACTCACCTGGCTTGTATTGATACGTAAGTGACCCGTTTAGTAACCCAAAACAACGAAAAAAAAATCTTTTAGATTTCGGGTTACCTTATTCCCCTCTCGGTATTAATCTACGATACTTCCAATCAAACAAACAAAACATTAACGAAATGAAGAAAGTACTCGCCATCCTGGCCATCGGATTCCTCGCATCATGCGGTGCTGCAGAAAACACTGAGGCTGTTGTTGATTCAGCTGCCACTGTTGCTCCTGCTGTTGATTCAACTGTATCTGCTGTAGTTGATTCTGCTGCTGTTGTTCTTGATTCTGCTGCTGCTAAGGTTGACAGCGTTATCGCGCCAAAGTAATTTATAAGGCAAGCAATCGTTGAAGCCGCCCGTATCCACGGAGCGGCTTTTTTTTTGCCTGGCGGGTGTCTGGCATTGAACTCGGGTCATGGGGGATCACCCTGTCCGGCATTCTTCATTCACCTACGAAAACTGTTCCGCCCTTGCCGAATGCGTTCTCAAATTATCATCCTTGCGAAGCCCGATGGTCAATACCCCTTTTAATTGATTACCTTCGCGCAAATATATCACACACATGCTTTTCGAAGAGTTGGGTATTGAAGAGGATCTTTTAAAATCCATTCAATCCCTCGGGTTCACCGAACCCACCCCCATTCAACAGCAAGCCATCCCGGTTTTGCTGTCCGGCACCAAAGATTTCGTAGGTTTGGCATCTACGGGTACCGGGAAGACAGCTGCCTTCGGTTTCCCGCTTTTACAGCTGGTCGACAAAGGTCAGAAACACCCTCAGGCGTTAATTGTTTGTCCCACACGTGAACTCTGCATGCAGATCACTAAGGACCTGGCGAATTACCATAAGTTCAAGCCTGGCATCCAGGTCACAGCCGTCTATGGTGGAGCCTCCATTGGTGAACAGATAAGAGACCTCCGTCGCGGACCTCAGATCGTGGTTGCCACGCCGGGCCGACTGATCGACCTCATTGAGCGCAAGGCGATCAACCTACAGGAAATTCTCTATATCGTGCTGGATGAAGCCGATGAGATGCTCAATATGGGTTTCCGTGAAGACATCGAATTCATCCTGCAGAACACACCCAAGCGGCAGAGTGCATGGTTGTTCAGTGCCACGATGCCATCAGAAGTGAAGCAGGTGAGTCGTCGATTCATGAAGGATCCCGTCGAAGTGAGTATTGGCAAGGTCAATGCCGCCAATACGAATATCGATCACCAATATTATGTCACCGGCGGTGTGAACAGGTACCAGACGGTGAAGCGGATCATTGATTTCAACCCAGGCATTTACGGGATCATCTTCACCCGCACCAAGGCGGATGCACAGTCTGTCACGGAGTCCCTTATCCGGGAAGGGTATGACATCGAAGCCCTCCATGGCGATCTGACGCAGGTACAACGGGATAAGGTCATGGGTCGGTTCCGTGAAAAGAGCATTCAATTGCTCATTGCCACCGATGTTGCTGCCAGGGGTATTGACGTGACGGGCATCACCCATGTCATCAATTTCGAACTGCCCGATGATCCTGAAGTCTATACCCACCGCAGCGGACGTACCGGAAGGGCGGGACGCAGCGGGGTATGTATTTCGATCCTCACACAACGGGAGACACATCGCTTGCGACAGATAGAGCGCATGATCAATAACCGTTTCCACAAGATGGATATCCCCTCGGGTAAGGATGTATGCCGCAAACAGTTCTTTCATTTCATCGATCGAATGCTCGCTGCGGATATCAGCCATGGTGATTACGAGACCTATCTGCCGATGCTTCGGGAAAAATTCGCATTGGTGGAGAAGGAAGAGATCCTGCAGCGTGTGGCTGCGCTGGAGTTCGACCGGTTCCTGCAATATTATGAGAATGCGGCCGATCTCAACGTGCGGGATGACCGCCGATCCGAGAGGCCTGTGGCTGCGAGAGGGGAGCGTGTGGAAAGAAGTGACCGCGGCGATCGTGGTGACAGAGCGGAAAGTCGTACCCGTTTCTCGGATCGAGGCGGTTCTTCCGGTAATCTGAAGAAGCTCTTCGTGAACCTCGGTACGAAGGACGGATTCTACAAAGCAAGTTTCCTGCAGTTCATACTTGACATGAGCGACCTCAAGAAGGAAGTCCTCGGCAAGATAGATATGAAGGAAATGAACAGCTGGGTAGAGATCGATCCCGCTTCCGCTCCAAAGATGATCCGATCCCTCGATGGCAAGAAATTCAAAGGCCGGATCATCCGGATGAATGATGCGGAATCGGGTGCAGGCAGACCTATGCGGTAGAAAGTTTTTTTTTTCGTTTCAAATTAGCACCTATATTTGTCATACATGGTCAACAACAAAGGATACCGATTTTTTTATTTTAACTTCTTTTTTACAAGGAAGCCGGGATCCTGTTGTTGAACAAAAAATACGAACGAATTTCAACGATAAAAGATCCCGGCAGATGCCGGGATCTTTTTTTTATTCATGACGCATGGCAAAAGAAAAACAGGTAAAACCACAGCACCCGGTCTTCTCCGACCGTTTGTCTGACGGCAGCATCAGGAGGGTATCCATTCAGGGATACGAAGGGAGTTTTCATCAGGAGGCGGCGCGCCGATTCTTCGGGAAGGAGGTTGCCGTCATTCCCTGTGCGACGTTCCGCGAAGTGGTGCGCATCGCTTCCTCCCGGAAGGAGTCTGATGGTGGCGTCATGGCCATTGAGAATTCCATTGCCGGCAGCATCCTTCCCAATTACAATCTCCTGCAGCGATCGGCGCTTCGGATCACCGGGGAGATATACCTGCATATCCGCCAACAGTTGCTCGTCAATCCCGGGGTGACGCTGGATGATATCCGGGAAGTGCATTCCCATCCGATGGCCATCCAGCAGTGCCTTGACTACCTCGACAAATACAACTGGAAGTTGGTGGAGACGGAGGATACGGCACTCAGTGCCAAACATGTGCACCAGGATAAAAGCCGTCATGTGGCGGCCATTGCCGGGCGTCTTGCTGCCGAGTTGTTCGGATTGGAAGTGCTTGCGCCCAATATCCACACGATGAAGAACAACTACACCCGGTTTCTGATCCTGGAGCGGGATGCCGGCCAGCTATTCCCGGAAGGTGCTGACAAGGCATCGGTGAATTTCCACACCGATCACTCGCGTGGAAGCCTTGCTCGCGTACTGACGATCATTGCAGATGGTGGCATCAACCTCAGTAAGCTGCAGAGTTTCCCGATTCCTGGCAGTGATTTCAAGTACAGCTTTCATGCCGACCTGGAATTCGAAGGCCTCGACCGGCTGGAGAAGGTCCTCGAAGGTGTCAGGGCAAAAACGGACTCGCTCAAAATACTCGGTGTGTATCGTAAAGGGATCTTAAAATAAATACAAATAACCCATGATAGGGACCGCAACACGTCTGGAAGGGATCGGTGAGTATTATTTCTCACGCAAGCTCCGGGAGATCGAAGACATGAACGGCAACGGTAAGGCTGTCATCAACCTGGGCATCGGAAGCCCTGACCTGCCT
>JBIKIB010000472.1:0-2783 GCA_044361845.1 Chitinophagaceae bacterium
TTCCCTTCATTCATCGACGTTTTCAATACAAACATCCAGTTCCTTCGCTCCGCTCAGGATGACAGCCGGGGGAGAGTCGTTCGCAAACATAGGATGACATTGCAAAGAGGTTTAAATCATGGAAAGAAATTGGTTGCAGCTTGATGCATGATCAACTTCCGCTCCCCACCTCTGCCACAAAACACAACCACCCCACACCGTCATCCTGAGCGGAGCGAAGGACCTGGACTTTTGCTGTTGTCCTTCATTCATCGACGTTTTCAATACAAATAACTACGTCCTTCGCTTCGCTCAGGATGACATTGCAAAGAGGTTTAAATTATGGAAAGAAATTGGTTGCAGCTTGACAAATAATCATACTTCCGATCCCCACCTCCTCCACCAAACACAACCCCTCTACATTGTCATCCTAAGCGCAGCGAAGGACCTGGACTTTTGCTGTTGCACTTAGTACCCCCGTGGGATGGCTTGCTGTCGCAGTGTCGTGCAAGGTGATGGTCGGGATGACCCCGGGCATATGTCGCCCCATAGCTTGCCGATATGATGGGCACTCCTGGTGAACGACCGCTGCCGCATCGAACATGCGCACCCACGGCATGAAAACCGTTCGGTTTTTGATGTTTTTTTGGATATTTCTCCCTATCTTTTGCCGACAATCATCATCATGTCATCCACATCACTTCGCTCCCAACAGTGGTTCGGCCGTACCGGGAAAGACGGCTTCATCTATCGCGCCTGGATGAAGAACCAGGGCATCCCCGACGAGGAATTCCGCGGCAAGCCCGTCATCGGGATCTGCAACACCTGGAGTGAACTCACGCCCTGCAATGCACATTTCAGGGAGCTTGCCGAATCAGTGAAGCGGGGTGTGATCGAGGCGGGGGGCTTCCCGGTGGAGTTCCCGGTGATGTCGCTCGGCGAGACGCTCATCAAACCTACGGCTATGCTTTACCGTAACCTCGCGAGCATGGACGTGGAAGAATCCATTCGCGCCAATCCCATCGACGGGGTGGTGCTGCTATGCGGTTGCGACAAGACGACGCCCTCGCTCGTCATGGGTGCCTGCAGCGTGGATATCCCCACGATCGTCGTATCGGGCGGTCCGATGCTCACGGGCAAGTACGAAGGGCGGGACATCAGCACTTCCGATGTCTGGCGCTTCAACGATGCGGTGCGCAGTGGCGACATGACCCAGGAGCAGCTCACGGTCGCGGAAGCCTGCATGTGCCGCAGCCGCGGGCATTGTGCGGTCATGGGCACGGCCTCCACGATGGCGTGCATGGTGGAGTCGCTGGGCCTCAGCCTGCCCTCCAATGCGGCCATCCCCGCAGCCGACAGCCGCAGGAAGGTGCTCGCGCAATACTCCGGGAAACGCATCGTCGACATGGTCCGCGCCGATCTCCGGCTTTCGGCTATCCTTACCCGTGAGGCATTCGAGAACGCCATCCGTGTGAATGCCGCGATCGGCGGATCCACCAACTTCGTCATTCACCTGCTCGCGATCGCAGGAAGGATCGGCGTTCCGCTCGGGCTTGATGATTTCCACGTCAATTCCGCAGGCATCCCGCTGCTCGCCAACCTACAGCCCTCGGGCAAATATTTCATGGAGGATTTCTTCTACGCCGGTGGCCTGCCGGTCGTCATGCGGGCACTGGGCGACCGCTTGCACGGCAATTGCCTGACCGTCAATGGCCGGACGGTCAGGGAAAACCACGCGGATGCCGTCACCTGGAATGCAGATGTCATCCGGGGGATGGAACTGCCGTTCAAGACAGAGACGGGACTGGCGGTGGTCCGCGGAAACCTCTGCTCCGACGGGGCCGTCCTCAAACCCAGCGCGGCAAGTCCGCACCTTATGAAACACACCGGCCGCGCCGTGGTGTTCCACGACATAGAAGACTACCACGCAAGGGTCGATGACCCGGCACTTGATATCGACGAGACCAGCATAATGGTCCTCCGCAATGTGGGTCCGGTGGGATATCCCGGCATGCCTGAGGTCGGTAACATGGCCATACCACGCAAGCTGCTCGAGAAAGGCGTGACCGACATGGTGCGCATCTCCGACGGGCGCATGAGCGGAACAGGTTTCGGAACAGTGGTCCTCCACCTGTCACCCGAAGGGGCGGTGGGCGGTACCATCGCGCTGGTACGCGACGGCGACCTGATATCCCTTGACGTGGAGGCGCGATCGCTGCAGCTGCTGGTGGATGACGCTGAACTCGCAGCGAGACGATCCGCATGGAAGCCTTCGCACCCGGTCGCACAAAGAGGCTATGTACAGATCTACCAGCAACACGTGCAACAGGCACACCTGGGAGCCGACATGGATTACCTCCGGGGTGGTTCCGGCAGCGTCGTCATGCGGGATTCACACTGACCGAACACGATTTCATTCGGACTTCGAAAAAAAACAACTTGCTGCCCACGCACAATGCCTTTATTTTTGAAGAAATCAACCGAATGAAACTGATCCGCTTCGGCCAGCCCGGCCGCGAAAAGCCAGGCATCCTCATCGATGGCCAACGCAAAGACCTGTCCGCCTTCTATCGTGACTGGGACCGTGAATTCTTCAATGGCGACGGACTGTCGAACCTGAAAAAACTCGTCATGCATGCGGAGCTCCCGGATGTGTCTTCTGACGAACGCTGGGGTGCGCCCGTGTCAAGGCCCGGAAAAGTGATCTGCATCGGGCTTAACTATTCTGACCACGCGAAGGAATCGAATATGCCCATCCCGGAGGAGCCGATCGTGTTCCAGAAGGGTGCCAACACCGTCGTGGG
>JBIKIB010000473.1:0-2781 GCA_044361845.1 Chitinophagaceae bacterium
CGATGTGGTTCGATGCTTTCTATGTTTCGATGCTGAGTGAGAAATACCTGCATGGACGGGTCAGGCTTTTGCCGGCTGTGATTTCAGGGGCCATGTCAAACCTGATGGCATTGTTTAATGTAAAAAGATGCAGTTCGGTGATCTATGAGGTGGTGAAAACCGCCTGATAATGTAACCCTGTATATGCCACCAGACGGTCTATCTGCGTCTCGGTTTCTTTTTCTTTTCGCTAAGAGTCGGGGTCGTTGCCGTTCCATCGATATGAGTCAGCTCTGCCTCTTGATTTTGCTTTTATGTCGCTTTTTTGCCGGCGAATTTTACTGCCTCCGTAGACAGCCCCCGCTGCCAGCAGCAGCGAGATCCCTCCATCAACGGGCACATCTGGCTCGTTTCCAAGATCATCACCCCCCCCAGGCCCCTGCCCGACAGTTGTGATCGCAATTATTAAGCATGCCATGATCAACATCGTGATGCGACGGATGAATGCTGATAAATGAAGGTTCATAGTTTGTTATTTGAGTTGTATGCAAATATGTTGACCAATCATTGTTATCGGTTGATCCACAACCGTACGCTGTTCAGGATACCGTTTTCCTGCTCGATGGTTATGATATACATACCTGTCTGTATCATGGATTGACCATTTCCAATCTGTAATGCATGTATCTGATTCGGAGCAGACTGCATCAAATCCGTCTGAAACACTTGCTGGCCGCCAATGTTTCGCATCGTCAGCCGGTAGTTTCCTGTTTGTTGATTTTGGAGGAGGATCTTAATGCGTCCATCCGAACTTGGATTTGGAAATACCTGTATGGCGGATCGATCGTTCCAGTTGGCTTTCGCGGTATTGCTGACCGACGATGAACCGTTTTGTACGAGGCTTCTGATGCGATAGAAGTTGATACCCGGCCGTGGTGCCGGGTCCGTCCAGGTGTAGGTTGAATCGTAAGCGGCATTGCCGGCAGGATGCAGATGGATCTGTTTGAATTGTTCGCCGTCGCGACTGCCTTCAATGTCAAAATGTTTGAGGCCGTATGCCTGACTTGCCTTCCAGCTCAGTTCAATACCCGTCTGACGCGGTATTGCCTGCAGTCCGGTGAGTTGTGGCGTAACCGGGGGCTTGGCTGAAAAAACGATCAGGAAGCGCGACAGGCTTTTGCTGGCGCTGTCTGTATTGACTTCAAAGGTGTAACCGCTGGTGTCCAAATGCTCTGTAATGGTCAATTCCTTTCCGCTGTATCGATCGATCAGGATGGCATTGCTAAGATGCTCCAGTAATTCCTGCGACTCCGGTTTCATGCGATAGATTCCGTTGCTGAGGTTCCAGCATGCGAGGAAGGCGGTGTCTTTTTGTGATGGATAGGGGCGGCTTTCGATGGCGAGATACTTGCCTTCGCGTTGCAGGCTCAGGTTTTCGTTGAAGTTATTGATCTTGGGCATGTCGTACACTTCTGTCGGACGGGCTTCATAAGAGGATCCGAAGCGAATGGCCGTTCCGTCCAGGAGCTTGCCGGAGGCCGAGTATAAGGAGAGGAATAGTCGACCCTCTGAAATTTTTACATCTCCCGCACCCAGCACTACGGGAGCCGTGGAGCCATCTGTCTTATCATTCTCTTCAATAAGGATATTCCCGGCATTATTTCGTTGTACGAAGAATGCCTGTCCGGATTGGATCTTGAGATAGTCTGTCGCCGTGCCTGTGCCCGGCGTGATTGCATAGTCGGAGCTGCCGTAGCTGATGGCTCGGTATCCACCGGAAGTGCCGAGGGTGGCATCCCATATCCAGAAATTTCGAGTGATCGTTGAGCTGTTCCCGGTATTCAGGTAGACCTGATCCAGATCGATGGCGGCGGCGTATGGGTTGCCGATCATTTCATATGCCGCGCTAACCGGAATGTTCTGATTGCCGGTTTTAAGGGTGCCTGTAGGTTTGAGGGTCGTAGTGCCCGAACCTGTGGTGACGGTTCTGTCTCCGCGAACAAAGAGCATATATCCTTGCTTGTCGGGGGTGGTGGTGATGTCTGGTGTATTGCCGGCGCTGGAGTAACTACCTGCTGAACCATTATGGGTGTAGTATCGGATGGAGGACGAACTACCGGCCGGCATGCCGCTGTACCAATCGAAGCCGGCTGCTGTTGCATGGATACCCGAAGAAAAGTTGTGGCCCGTGATGAGGGTACCGCTGCCGGCAGTCTCTCCCGTGGGTGCATTTGCGTTTGCCGCCACACCTGCCCATTGCGTACGGATGCTGTTGCTCCCGGTGAGGGGAATCGTCAGCAGGCGCCAGGCCCTCTTGGCCGTGGGGATGAATCGCTCAACGGTCACGTTGCTGGCATTGTTCAGTGTACCGGTCAACACGCCAAGGCTTGCCGTCCCGGATGCATCCGACCTGAAGGTCACCGGCCGTCCACCGAAATCTGCAGTACCCGCCACCGTGAGTCGTTTGCCGACTGCGACGATCAGGCTGCCGCTGCCGGAGAGGGTGAGGGATCTGCCTGACGGGAGGGTGAAGTCGACATCCAGGGTAGGCGTGCCGGAGGAGATGGTGATGTCTGTATTACCGGCCGGGACTGCATTGCCCGACCAATTGGCAGCAAGATTCCAGTTGCCATTTCCGCCGATCCAGTTGTTGGGAAGGATGGTGACAGAGGAAGTTGCAGTGGCGCAGCTGGTTCCAACTTTGTTGACAGCCCTTATTTTCACGTCATAAGTACCAGTCGTCAGGCCACTGATCGTAAGAGGCGAAGCGGTGACGGCCGGCGAAGGGGTTGTCCAGCTGCT
>JBIKIB010000474.1:0-2774 GCA_044361845.1 Chitinophagaceae bacterium
ACCCATGAGGATGTAAGGTCCTTCAGGTTGCCTTGCGAGGATCATCTGCGCGTATTTTCGGGCCAGTTCCCCGACAGGCATCTGAGGGAAAAGGGATTCCATCCCTGCGGGATCGGGCATGATGAGTAGCTTGAAGTCCTCTCCGATATGCTCTCCGATGCGGTGGTACTTGGTGAATTCTTCCGGACTTCCAGCGCCCCCGACCATGACGTATACAGGCCAACCATTGAGGGGATCCCAGGCGGGTATCGGCAGGAGCACTGTTGGGATACCTTCGCTGTTCATCCTTGCATTTTGTTGTTCTTCGATTAAAATTGACATAGAACGAAGTGTTATGTGTGTATAGATGCGTGATATATCGCTCGTGATGCCCCACCGCTCATTGATGAGCAACATGAGGCGAATGAGTTGCAGAGAATTGCCTCCCAGTGAAAAGAAGCTGTCGTTCGCACCGATGACGCCTGTACCCAGCAATGCGGCCCATATCTTCGCCAGATCCCGCTCTGTCGCGGTTCTAGGGTGTTGGATCCCTGTCCTGGCCAATTCTTTTTCTTGCCACAGGAGCTTTTCCTCGTCGATCTTCTCGAGTGCAATCCGGTCCACCTTACCATTATGGGTCAGCGGCATCCGACTGATACGATGTGTTCGTACCGGAAGCATGTACACCGGCAGGGATTGTGAGAGCCGGTCGCGCATGGTGATGTCATCAATATCCCGGTCGTCATTTTCCGTTACGACGAAGGCCACCAGCATCGACTCCATGCCGGAGCGTCTGCGCGGGATCACTTCAGCTTGCAGTACAGCGGGCAAGCGCTCTATGGCGGCATTGACTTCGCCGAGTTCGATGCGATAGCCCATGACTTTGACCTGGGTATCCTTTCTGCCAATGAAACACAGATCACCATCTTCATTCCAAAATGCCAGGTCGCCCGTTTTATACAATCTTCCACCAGGCTCAAATGGATCGGGGATGAATCGATCCGCTGTAAGACCCTCTTTACCATGGTATCCCAGGCCGACACCTGCGCCTCCGATGTAAAGTTCCCCAGTCAACCCCTGTGGCAGGAGATTCATCCGTGGATCCAGGATATAAAGGGTTGTGTTCTGCACCGGTCTACCGATGGGGATCTTTCGGCCATCATAGCCTGACCGGATCCGGTGGATGGTCGACCAGACGGATGCCTCCGTGGGGCCGTAGGTGTTGTAAAATGCAAGCCTGTCCGCGAGCCTCATGGCGTCCGAGGGTCTGGCTTCTTCCCCTCCGGTCATGAGTACGCGAAGAGGGAAAAGGGCGTCGGTTTCCAAAGTACCTATCACCATTGGAGTCATCATTGCCACCGACACCCTTTTTTCCACTATAAAGGAAGGAAGCACTGACAGGTCGATTTTGCCCGGTATCACCAGCGTTGCACCTGAGTACAACGCGATGAACATCTCAAAAAGGGATACATCGAAGGAAGGCGTCGCGAACTGGACGACCCTGTCATCCTCCGATATACCCATGGTGCGAATATGCGATAACACCATGTTCGTGAATCCGATATGTTGATTGAAAGTACCTTTCGGCTCTCCGGTCGATCCGGAAGTGTACATGCAATATGCACGGCTTCCGGCATCTGTCACGACCGAAGGCTCTTCACGGATGCGCTCATCCGCCATCATGTCAGCATCGATCATTTTGATGCCGGAAGGCACCAGATGTGCATCCTCTTCGGATACGATGACATGACTGCTTCCGCTGTCCTGCAGCATATATCGGATACGCATGACCGGTAGTGCCGGGTCCACGGGCAACACGGCAGCACCGGTCATGAGTACGGCCAATATCATTGACACGAGGCGGTCTCCCTGCGGCATGACCAGTGCCACCACCTCTCCGGGTCGAATGCCATGTACATCCGACAACTCCCGGGAGAAACTATTCGATGCCGTATGCAAATCATGATAGGTCACGGTTCTCCCATTGTATTCCAATGCGATGCGCCCCGGTGTGCGTATGGCCTGTGCGCGGAACATACTGTGGATGCAGGGATCCTCCGGAAGGTCGTGGGCTTCACCCCTTCCGATTTCGAGTATCCGTGACCGTTCGCTTCCGGTGAGCAGTCCGGCCGCATCGATGACGATGTCGGCATCGGCAGCGAACTGCCGTAGTAAGAGGACGTACACCTGGAGGAGCTGCCCCATGCGCCTGTCGCTGTACCGACTGGCATCAAAGCGTATGGTGCAGCCCCAGTCATGCCCGGCGGTATTGGCCAGGAATACGATGTCATCCGCCACGTATTCGGCGAGGGGGCGGCTTCCGGAGAATCTTTCAGGATGGTCCCCGGCCTCCGCTTCATGTTCAAGCATGATGAATACCTGCTGCAGGATCGTGTTGAAGGGGATATCCTCCACTCCCCCGGCGAGTTCCACGATATGGCTATAGGGCAGGTCGGCATGTGCGAAGGCGTCACCGAGTGCCTCCCATACGCGTTGGTTATGGGCACGGAAACTCAGGGCACCATCGATGGTCGTCCGAATAGGAAGCATGTTCAGGAAGAAGCCCATCACGTCCTGCCATTCACGCATCCCGCGCTGCGACACCGGCGTACCGATCAGGATATCCTCCTCTCCCGTCATCCGGTACAGCAGCACCTGCCATGCGCTTAGCAATACGCTGAACAGGCTCACACCCGAGCGCTGCGCATAGCCCTGCAGCGACGACTTCAGATTTTCATCGATCCCAACGCTCAGCTGACCCAGGCGGCCGGGAGACGTGTCCTGCACCACCATAT
>JBIKIB010000005.1:0-29898 GCA_044361845.1 Chitinophagaceae bacterium
CGAAATCGTATCAGCGGGTGTTTCCTTGTGGCAGTGGTAATCCGATCCCGGTCCGTTACAATCCTAAAAAATATTACCTTGGCTGCATGTTGTATCATTTCGGAAAAGTGGTCATGTGGATCACCCTTCATTTTTATTTCAGGAGGATCATCTTCGTTGGGAAGGATACCATACCGGATGATGAGGCGGTCATTCTGATCTCGAACCATTCTGCCTCATTCCTGGATGCCATGCTGATGGGGGTATTGATGAAGCGGCCGGTTTCTTTCTATGCGCGCAGCGATATCTTTCGGAAGCCGTTGGTGAACCGGATACTGCGGAAGTTCCATATGATCCCGATTTACAACATCGAGCATGGGAAGGCCAACCTTGTGCGGAATGAGGAGACCTTTGCCGAGGGGGAGCGGATACTGAACGACAAGGGGATGCTGCTGATCTTCCCGGAAGGCACCAGTCGGGTGGAGCGGATCATGCTTCCGTTGAAGAAAGGAACGGCGAGGGTGGCCATCCAGACTGAATCAAAGAAGGATTTTACCCTTGGTATCCGTGTCATTCCCGTGGGCATCAATTACAGCCGACATCGTTTCAGGGCGGATGTGCTGCTGCAGACCGGAGAGCCTACCCGGATAGACCGGTATGCAGACGCTTACCGGGAGAATCCTGCAAAGGCCATCACGCAGCTCACCCGGGAACTCGAGGAGAAATTCGCTGGGACGATCCTGTTCGTGAGGCAGGCTGACCGGACCATGCTGATCGACCGGCTGCTGGAGCTGTACCGGAACGACGTCTTCCGTCCTGCCGACCATCTGCGCGGCGTTCCCATCCTCGCGATGGAGAAGAAGGTCTGTGCCGGTGTCAGCGAACTCGGGGATGATGCATCCCGTGAATTATCAGGTAACCTTGACCGTTATGACGGACTGCTTGTTCGGCATGGTCTTGCGGATGCATCGGTGAATGGGCGTTACCACTTCGCGTTGCTGCACCTGTTGGGCCTCGTGGTATTTTCCCCGGTATTCGTCATCGGTTTCATGCTCAATTTCATCCCGCTCCGTTTCGGGAAATGGGTGGCCGACAAGACCGTCACGCGGATCGATTTTTACACCAGTGTGAATACTGCGGCCGGCGGATTCGGATATCTTCTGTGGTGGTTGCTGCTGATTATAGCTGCTATGTTCATCGGCAATGCATGGGTATGGCTGGCCGTTGTGACCGCTCCGTTGACCTTGTTCGCCGGTATGCGCTGGTGGGAAGCCTTCCGTGCATTCATTTACCATGTCCGTTATCTGTGGGCGAAGCGCACCAACAAGGAGCTTGTGCTGGAGCTTTCGGCTCTCCGGTCGAGGGTTTCGATCTGGAAACAGGCCGGGATGCCGCGATGATGGCCATCAGGATATCCGGTCATCGATTTGACCAGTCCAGCTGGTCCGATCGGATCAGTCCAACAGGTCAGGTCTTCTTTGTGTTGTTCGGGAGATGGCCTGATCGTGCCGCCATTCTTCGATCTTCCGGTGGTCACCGCTGAGCAGGATATCGGGGACTTTATGGCCGCGAAAATCCACGGGTCGGGTGTATACCGGAGGTGCCAGGAGTTTATCCTGGAAGGAATCGAAAAGGGCGGAGGTTTCATCGTTCAGGACACCCGGCAGGAGCCTTCCGATGGCATCCACGACCACAGCTGCTGCGAGTTCTCCGCCGCTGAGGACGTAATCCCCAATGCTGATCTCCCGGGTCACCCAATGCTCCCGGACACGTTCATCGATGCCTTTGTAATGTCCGCAGATGAGCAGTAGCCGACCCTGCATCGAAAGCCGGTTCGCTATGGACTGGCTGAATCTTTCGCCATCGGGCGTGAGAAAGATGATCTCGTCATAGGGTGCTTCTGCCGATAGCTCCTCTATCGCTTTCACCAGGGGTTCGCACATCATCACCATGCCTGCCCCTCCGCCAAACTGGTAGTCATCCACCATGCCGTATTCATTCACCGCCCATTTCCTAAGCTGGTGGACCCGTACCTCCAGAATTCCTTTTTCCTGGGCACGTTTCATGATCGAGTGGGCGAAGGGACTTTCCAGCAGTTCCGGCAGCACGGTGAGGATATCAATGGTCATGTTGTAAAGGTAAAAGTTAATCGCATGCAGCCTATCGGGATCGGTTATCCAGTCCGTATGGTTGTTTGTCCATGCTGATTTTTCAGCTTTGATGACCATTCATCTTTTACAACTTGCCAGTCACCACTTAACATCCATATGCAACTGCCATTCTTTGTTTACTTTTAGGGTATGAAGTTCGCGGATATTTTTTCACTCGCCTGGCGCACCGTACGTGGCAACCGTCTAAGGACCGGCATCACCGTGGCGATCATCGCCTTCGGCATCATGGCACTGGTGGGTATCATCACCGCTATTGAAGCGATGAACAACAGCCTGCGCGATAGTTTTTCCACCATGGGTGCGAATGCCTTCAGCCTTCGGTACAAGGAGAGAAATATCCGTATGGGTGGGGGGAATGTGGTCCGTCAGAGTGATACGCGTGCGAGAAAAGAACGGAAGTCCAATACCGGGCAGATCATCACCTATGAGCAGGCCAGTAGTTTCAAGGAGCAGTATGCATTTCCCGCAAAGGTGAGCATCGGCCTCAACGGTGCAAGAAGCCAAACGGTCCTGTTCGGGAACAAGAAGACCAATCCTACGGTGTCCATCAATGGTGGCGATGAAAATTATCTGCAACTGAATGGGTATGAGATCGGTTACGGAAGGAATTTCAATCGTGCGGATGTGGAGAGCGGGCGGAATATCTGTGTGATCGGAAGTGATGTGGCAATGAAGCTTTTTGGAGACAAACTGGAACGGGCAATTGACCAGGTGATCCGGGTCGGCACTAATAAATACAGGGTCATTGGCATCATGAAGGAGAAGGGTTCGAGTGCATTTTTGCAGGCCGACAACGTGGTTTTTTCGACATACACGAATGTTCGCAGGCTGTACAGCAATAGCAATCAGTCTTATTCCATTGCCGTCATGGTGGATGATGTCAACCGGATGGGCAGTGCCATTGGAGAAGCGGAAGGTACGTTCCGACCGATCCGCGGGCTGGCGGTGACGGATGATAATAATTTCTACGTGGACAAGAGCGATAGTATTGCGGAGACTTTCATTGGCTTACTGGGGACCATCTCTGCGGCTGCCGGGGCCATCGGTTTCATCACACTGATCGGTGCTGCGATCGGACTTATGAACATCATGCTGGTATCCGTCACGGAGCGTACCAAGGAAGTGGGCTTGATCAAGGCCATCGGCGGCAAGCGTAACGCCGTGAGGATGCAGTTCCTTTACGAGTCGATCATCATCAGCCTCATGGGTGCTGTGATAGGTATTCTGCTTGGGGTCATTGTCGGCAATCTTGTCGGCAGCTTGATGGGCACTTCGTTTTTCGTCCCCTGGAAGATCATCTTCGCCGGGATCTTCATCTGCTCATTGGTGGGGCTTCTTGCGGGATTATATCCTGCGCTGAAGGCGTCGAGACTGAACCCCATCGAAGCGCTGCGGTATGAGTGATATCGATCTGAAAAGCATGTGTTATCTGGCACTGCTATCTGTAGCCGGCGTCATGATGGTCTGTACGAATAGTCTGGAGAATTCCAGGTATTTTTTATTCTTGACATGTGTATAGTCCTTGAAATACGCCGTGTCGTTGTATACCGTGGAGAAATCATGGTATCTGTATCCGGCTTTCCGGATCTGTTGTTTGAAGGATGACGTATCTGATTGGGATGGGAACCAGGTTGGTGCAAAGGGAGCTGTGAAGAGGATGAGGTCCTTCACGCCTTTTTCTTTCAGGTATGCCCTCAACTTTTCGATCTCTTCCATCCTGAAATGTTTTCGGGAATTGTCTTCCAGCAGTTTTTCATTGAAGCGAAATGGTGTAAATGAGTTCAGGACGGCGATGCTATCGGTCGATCCGGTATCGATTTTTCCCCTGATGGCGTTTTTCATGTTCCGCATCACTTCGGTGAAGGTGATGTTCCTGTTGTTCTCCGCATAAAAACGAAAGGGTATCCTTGGGTGAAGGAAACCTCTTTCCCGCATCAGGTACGGCTCGTATTTCCATTGCTTCTTGAGTTCGAAAGCAGTCCCGAATCGTTGGTCCATCTGCAGCAGTACATAGTCTGTGTGGTTTCCTTTTGCGAAGAAATACTCCAGCATCTCCCTGGTATCCTCGAACGTGAAGGATGGGAATCCCACATTGATCGTGCGGAGTCCGCTGACATGGTCCATGTAAAAAGGCAGTAATGCATTGGTACGAGAATCACCTGCCACGAGATAGTCATATCGTCGGTTCTCGCGTATACCGAAGAGTGGCGTCTGCGTGATACTCCAGGTGTACAGGATGTCCAGCGATGTGAGGATGATCCCGCAAAGGATGAAGATCACTGCGAAGAGTTTCAGAAATTGCCTCATGTCCTCAGAATTGAAAATAAATGAACTCTACACTTCCGAAATTCCCGAACATCAGCATGAGTACGGTGAGCACCACGAATTCGGCCGTGACGAATGCGGGTTTGTACCTGCCGGTCAGGAATCCGTTCTTATGGCTCAGGTCCACCAGCAGACAAAGGGGGATCAGCAGGTTGAGTTTGGTCATTTTATAAAAGTCATCGACGTGTAGGATACTGCCTGACATATGGCTGATGTAGCCGATCGCGTGCGACATATCATCGGCACGGAAGAATATCCATGCGAAGCATACCAGGAGGAAGGTGATGAGGATCTGTCCGGTTTCGCGCAGGGAAGGGTACCATTTCCCGCCTGCGAAATCATCGCCAAGATTGGTGCGGTTTTTTCCGGAGATGAAGGACGGGATGAACAGCAGTGCATGTATTCCGCCCCAGGCGATGAAGGTCCAGTTGGCACCATGCCAGAATCCGCTGACGAGGAATATGGCGAAGACGTTCCTGACGGAGCGAATGAATGTCGTCCTTGATCCACCGAGGGGGATATAGAGGTAGTCCCGAAACCAGGAAGAGAGGCTTATATGCCATCTTCTCCAGAATTCGGGGATCGACCGGCTGAGGTATGGATATTTGAAATTTATCAGGAGTTCGATCCCGAAGAATTTGGATACGCCCCTTGCAATGTCTGAGTATCCGCTGAAATCACCGTATATCTGAATGGCGAAATAGACCGCTCCAAGTGCCAGCGTCCCACCGCCATAGCTTTGGTAATTGCCAAAGATGGTATTCACTTCGGGTGCGATCGTGTCGGCTATGAGTACTTTTTTCACGAAGCCCCAGATCATGAGCCGGAGGCCGTCGATGGCCTGGTGATAGGAGAATGTCCTGGGTTTTTCCAATTGTGGCAGCAGGTGAGTGGCTCGTTCAATGGGGCCTGCCACCAGCAGCGGGAAAAAACTCACGAAGACGCAATAATTCACCCAGTTCCTGGAGGGTTCGATCTTTTTGTGGTAGATGTCTATCACGTATGAAAGGCCATGAAAGGTGTAGAATGATATCCCCACGGGAAGGATGATCTGGAGGGTCCATGGATTGGCTTCTACGCCGAAATTCCCGAGCATCCGCATCCATGAATCGATGAAGAAATTGTAGTATTTGAAGAAGCCCAGGAATCCGAGGTTCGTGCCCACACTGATCCAGAGCCAGATCTTCGCTGCCCGATCGGATCCGGCATCCCGTATTTTCAACCCGGTATAGTAATCAAGCGCGGTCGAGAATACGAGCAGGAAAAGGAATCTCCAGTCCCACCAGCCGTAGAAGACGTAACTGGCAAGGAGCAGGAGCAGGTTTTGCTGCCTTAGGTTCTTTCGGAAAACGAACCAGTAGAGGAAGAACACGATCGGCAGGAAGGTCAGGAATGTGATGGAGTTGAACAGCATGGCAGTTGCCTGGTTTTGTTATGTGAAAATGTGTTTGTCTTTCCGTTCTGTTTGTTTTTCGGTGCATGCGTCATGATCTGTCAGCCTGATGCATCGTTCTGTCTGAACCGATGAGCCTGAGTAATTCCGATGCAGGCTGTAAAACTAATCCCCTTGCAAGATGCCGTCAATAGCTGCTGCCATGGTGCTTGTTCGGGGCGGTGAATGGTCACGGTCCGGTTCCTGCCGTGATCCGCCTCATCGTCCTGAGGCGATCGAGTCGGCTACCGCCGTCGTGAAGCCCGTGTAGGCTTTTCTTTTCAGGTGTACCAGGTCTGCAAAGCTGGATGTGTCGGTGTAAAGGGCTGAAAAATCATAGTATTTGAATCCGTTGTCGCGGAGCAGCCGTTTGTAGCCGTCCGGATCCGACTGCAGGGCGTCGAATTCAGGTGATAGTGGTGCGATCAGCAGCCTGTGGTCTGTCACGCCGTGTGTTTTCAGGATATTTTTGAGGTTGACGAGGCTTTCGATCCTGAGGGGGGCGACAGAATAGTCCTTCATCTGATCCTTATGCGGCTCGTACCACTGCAGGATGTTCATGTCCCTTTGATCTTTTCGGGCGCTATCGACATCCCTGAAGAGATCCTCAAAAATTCGTTTAGTCGTGACCGTTGTATTGTTCCTGGCATATATCAGGAAAGGGAACCTGAGGTCGAGATATCCGTTTTCCCGGGATGTATGTGCGTAGTAAAGCCAGTCGTGTTTGACGCCTTCATTGCCCCCGATGCGCAGGTCGATGGAGCTTATGACGGTCCGGGCGGTATTGCCGTTCTGGAAGAAGTGGTCGATCACAAAGGGCATGTCATCCAGGTTAGCGCCGTAGTTAGGAAGTACGAGGCAACGACGGCCGGTGATCGAATCGAGTTGTTTTTCCAGTATGCTTGATACCCTGGAGTCGCCGATGATCAGGAAGTCGAACCGTTGATGCTTTGGGATCTTCAAAAGGGGGTGCCTTGATAAGCTGTATGAATAGCCGATGTCAAGGGCGGTGAGGATCACACCGGTGAGTAACAGGATGGAAAATGTAAGTATGATGAATTTTCTCATATCGGTCAGGATTGGTGACCGGTCGGGTGTATTCCGTTTGAGCCTGCATGAACGCATCGTGAAGGCCTGGGAGGGTCCGGTCGGTTGCCACAAAAAGGAGGTAAAAGAACGGCAAAAGTTCTTCCATGTCAAGGGGATGGGATGAAAAATATATGTTGTAAAACAAAGCCCCGGATGGTGCATTGGGTGCTTCACCATCCGGGGCAGGGGAATGATCGGGGGTGACCGATCTATTTGGGATTCAGTGCCATGCGGATCCTCTCGGAGAGATCCTGGAGATGGTACTTGCTCATCGGATCGGTCGTGCCGGCGGAAGCGGTTTGGATTTCGTTCCGCAGCGATGCCAGATGTGCTCTTGTGAGTGAACTGATGTCAGACTTTTTCAGGTCGGGACCCATCGAAAAGCTGAATCCGCCGCCGATTGACACAGCGCCTGCAGCGCTGGGAGAGATCATCGCGATCATTCTTTCCACATAGCTCTTCTGCAGATTCCTGCGTTGGTTATCGATTTTTTTGCGTGCCGGAAGTTCGCTGAAGATTCCCTTTTTCAGGTCTGTGTAGAGTTCTTCGATGGCGTATGCGTTTTCGAAGCGGTTTCCGGCCTGCACCATCCTATCGAGGCGGGATGCGTTGAGGATGGAGCCGAGCGCATTATCCTGGATGGAGCCGATCTGATTGGAGGTCGGGCTGCTGATCCTGTTGAGGATGTTCTTATCGGCCAGCCATTCGGGGGTGTCGAAAAGGTGTTTGTGCAGGAACGCTACGGCTTCCTTTTGGACAATCCTGGGGGTGGTTTCGAAGACGTTACCTTCCTGTTCAACAGACTTATAGGTTTCGTAGTATCCGCCGATATTTCGGATCACGTGGCCCATGTAGCGCTGGTATTGACCGACCACCTGGCCGTACATCTGTGCAAGGTTGCTATAATCATCACCTTCTTCTTTGGTCCATTCAGGGAGTCCGGGAACGATGCGTTTCAGGTTCTTTATGCCGTATTCGCTGGCTTTCATGGCGTTGTCGCCAAGGTCTTCACTTTGTGTGCGGGCATCGGACTGGTTGCCGGATTCGTATGTACCGAACCAGATGCGAGGATTCTGTTTGTAGCGATCGATGAATTTTCTGTTGAGTACTTTCTTTTCTTCTTCTTCGTCTTTTGCGGCGACGTATCCGTAGCCCCATTCGATCGCCCATTTGTCGTAGTCACCGATCCTTGGGAAGAGGCCTTTCCGGCTGATGTTGTCTTCAGGCTGGGCGACGTAGTTGAATCGGGCGTAGTCCATGATGGAAGCCGTGTGGCCATTGGCTTCGACCCAGGCCTTATCGCGAAGTTTTTCCACGGGTGTTTTGCTGCTTGAGCCCATGTTGTGGCGAAGGCCGAGGGTGTGACCCACTTCATGTGAGGAAACGAATCGGATGAGGTTTCCCATCAGGTCGTCATCGAATCTCATCTTCCGGGCTTCGGTGTCGACGGCTGCTGCCTGAACGAAATACCAGTCATGCAGCAGTTTCATCACGTTATGATACCAGCCTATATGGCTTTCAATGATCTCGCCGCTGCGGGGGTCGTGGATGTTCGGGCCGTAGGCATTCTGGATATCAGAAGCGAAGTAGCGGATGACCGAGAATCGAGCATCTTCGAGGCTCATGGTGCTGTCATTTTCCGGCCATTCCTTGCCGATGATGGCATTCCTGAATCCTGCTTTTTCGAAGGCCAGCTGCCAGTCATTCACGCCCTGGATGAGGTATTGTCTCCATTTCTTTGGTGTGGCGGGGTCGATGTAGTAGATGATCGGTTTCTTTGGTTCCACCAGTTCTCCGCGTTTCCATTTTTCCATGTCCTCGGGTTTCGGTTCAAGCCTCCAGCGGACGATGAACCTTGACTCTTCGACTTTTTGCTGGTCATCGCTGTAGACGATGTAGTCATCTGCAAAATACCCCACACGGTTGTCGGAGGGTCTTTTACCCATGGGCAATTTTGGCAGGAGGATGAAGGAAGTGTTGGTCTCCACGGTCACGGAACCTGCGGCCGATGCTGCCGGTATGCTGCTGCTCGGGAAAGGGGAAGGGCCGGCGGAGAGGGAGGGTGAGGATGAGAAAGTCTTGACGGTCCTGATCTCCGTATTGATCGGGAAGGTGCGAATGGTCTCGATATAGGACCGGTCAGCCATGATCCCGCCGAGGTTGAAGCGTCTTTTGGTGGAAGCGTTTATGGATACGGGTTGGTTATCGCCTTTGAAGAAATCTGTGACATCGAGCACGACACCTGAGGAGTCTTTGCCGGCGGATTTTATATCAAAAGCGGAAGCGATCGGGTCGAGGTTGGAGTTGCGTACTGCCTGATAGATCGGTTGAGTCGAGTCGTTGGCCACGCTGATGACGGTAACGACCCGCATGAACACTTTGTTTTCAGGTCCTTTCTCGAAGCGGACGACTTGCTGATTGGCCAATTCACCGCCATAGACACCGGCGCCACCGGCAACACGGGAGAATCGGGTCACGGCCATGATGTCGCGGCCGAATAGTGAGTCGGGTATCTCGAAGAAATATTTCTCTTCGATCTTGTGAACGGTGATCAGTCCACGTCCTGTGACCGCCTTGGAGGTGATGACCTCTTTGTAGGGCTTAGGGCCCGTTTTTGCGGCAGCGGAAGGGCCATTACCGGTGGGCATGGAAGGTGCACCTCCGGTTGATGGCGGATTCCCCGGGACAGGACGTTGGCCGAAAGCCATGGCGCCGCTGATGGAGACTGCGATCACCAGCAAAGATGTTCTTTTGCAGGCAAGGGTCAGATTCATGTGTATTTGTTTTTGGTATATGAAATTATCGGAATATCAATAGCGATCTTGGTTTTTTATGGGGATGGTCAACTCCGTGACATGAGCGGTATTTTGATAAAAAAATAATACTGAAATCCACGAATATGTGCAATTTCGTTGAAGTATGGGTAATGTTGAAAATTAATTAAGTAATTTTCTGCTTTGTCCTTGAAAAAAAAAATATTTTCGGGGACGAGAATCAAAACAATTTTCATTAGAATTGTGCACCATAATCAAACCTTCAAAGCGAAAAATCTCTAATCTTTAAAAAAAAAGTCATGGCTGAAACAAAACCAACTGCTAAGGCAACAGCAATCCAACCTAAGAAAAGCAGTAACCTTATTTCCTGGCTGGCGCCACTCCTTTGCATTGTGGGCGGTTATATCATCTGGCGTTTCATCCTCGGTGCCAATGAGGGATTTTCCAAGCCTGATCTGGAAGGTGGTTTCTGGCCATCGCACAAGGGGCCCAAGGGTGCATGGTATCGGATGTATGAAGGTGGCATCATTGTTCCGCTTCTCATCGGGTGTTTGTTGATGGTCGTCGTGTTTTCGATCGAGCGTTTCCTGACCATCACCAAGGCTACCGGCAGTGGATCTGTATCCGAGTTCATCCGCAAGGTGCAGTATCACCTCGCCAATAAGAATGTGGATGCAGCGATCGCAGAGTGCGACAAGCAAAAAGGCAGTGTCGGCAATGTCATGAAGGCTGGTCTCCGCAAGTACAAGGAGATGATCTCTGAAGGCAATTTGAACACTGACCAGAAGATCGCAGCGATCCAGAAGGAAGTGGAAGAAGCCACTGCCTTGGAACTTCCGATGTTGCAGAAGAATCTCGTATTCCTGTCCACACTGGTATCCCTAGGTACTTTGATCGCGCTTCTGGGAACGGTAATGGGTATGATCCGTTCGTTCTCATCCCTTGGTGAGGAAGGCGGAGCCGGTGCGGCAAGTGAGCTGGCCGTCGGTATCTCTGAGGCATTGTACAATACGGCCCTTGGTATCGCCACATCATCATTGGCGCTGGTCATGTACAACATCTTCACGACGAAGATCGACGCCATCACGTATGGTATTGACGAGTCTGGTTTCACTTTGACCCAGAGTTTTGCTTCAACGTACAAATAAGCCAAGGTTCCTTTATGGAATCCGCGTGAAAGTGAATCTTAACTCTTAAAGTGAAATCATGCCAAGCGTCAAAATAAAGAAGCACACTCCGGACAATGACATGACCCCCTTCGTGGATGTGGCCTTCCTGATCCTGACATTCTTCATCCTGGCGACCAAGTTCAAGCCCGAAGATGCCGTGGAAGTGAAGACACCCGGATCGGTGTCATCGATCGCAGTTCCTGAGAAGGATGCGTTCATGGTGACGGTGGATAAAAATGCGCGGGTATTTGTTTCGATGGACAATCCCGAATTCAAGACGATTTTGATCGACAACCTGAACAAGACCCGTAACCTGGGTCTGACACCGGCGGAGATGAAGGCATTCACGGATGCCCCCAGCGTAGGTGTTCCGTTCAGCCAGTTGAAAGGATTGTTGTCATTGGATGCGGAAGCCATGAAAAAGGTCAACCAGCCGGGTATTCCTGTGGATGATTCCACGGGAGGAGAACTGAACTATTGGGTACGGGACGCCCTTGTGGCATATTCCGGCCGAAAGCTCAGCCTGTTGATAAAGGCCGACAACGATTCAAAATACCCCGCGTTCAAGCAGGTGCTGACGGCATTCAAAAAGAATGACCAGAACAAGTTCCTGCTGATCACCGCACCTGAGGATGCTCCTCCGGGTACGCCATTGTACGAAACCCGTCAACGGCAGGTCGGACAACCCTCTAATTAGTAATGACCGAATCGGAAACAATAATTCAAACATTCAGTTATGGCAAGTTTAGATTCTGGTGGCGATCAGGGCGGACACAAAAAAGGGCCCGGCGTCAAGAAAGCCAAAAGAATGTCGACAAAAGTCGACATGACACCGATGGTTGACTTAGGCTTCCTGCTGATCACCTTTTTCATTTTCACCACGACGATGGCCCAGCCATCGGCCATGAACCTGTTCATGCCGAAGGATGTGGATAAGCCGGAGGAACAGAACAAGGTGAAAGAATCAGGCGCATTCACCATCATCCTGGGAAAACAGGATCAGGTGTACTACTACGAAGGCCTTGATCCCGCAGCCCTCAAAGCCAGTAATTTCAAAGGCATCAGGGATGAGATCATCGCCAAGAAGAAAAGCACCAATCCTGAAGATCTGGTGATGATCATCAAGCCGACCGTGGATGCATCGTATAAAAACACGGTGGACATCCTCGATGAAATGACAATAAGCGAGATCAAGCGTTACGCCATGGTGGATTGTTCACCGCAGGAGTACGAACTCGTGAAAATCACGGAAGCCGCGGCCGGAATAAAGTGATCAATTTGTTTATGGAATATTCCAGGACACGCATCTAATTTAAAAACATAACCATGGACGTGAACAAAATCCTAAGCACTGACCTACTGGACCTCGTCTTCGAGGGACGGAACAAGGAGTATGGTGCTTATGAACTGCGCAGCAAGTATAACAAACGGCTGACCACCGCGATGTTGATCACGGCTGCGCTCATGCTGCTGCTGGTCCTGGGTTCGTTCATCATGAAAACGGTGTCGAACAACAAAGGCAAGGTAGAAGTCAAAGAGGTTCAGTTGGCAGACATCAAACAGGAGGAGCAAAAAAACGAGCCCCCGCCACCCCCCCCGCCTCCCAAGCCACCAGATCCACCCAAAGTGGAAATGGCAAAATTCACCCCTCCCAAGGTCGTGAAGGATGAAGAGGTAAAGGAAGATGAAAAACCACCGGAGATCGAGAAGCTGGAGGATACCAAGATCGGTACCGTGAACCAGGAAGGTACCAAGGATGAAGGCATCGTGGCGCCGCCGGTAGAGGACAAGGGTGCCGTAATCGAAGCCCCCAAACAGGACGACGAAGACAAGGTTTTCCAGAAAGTGGAGATAGATGCGGAATTCCCTGGTGGGAACTCGGGATGGACACGCTACGTCACCCGTGAAATTGAACGCAATATCGATGAACTACAGGATGATGGTCGTTCTGGTACCGTGGTTGTTCTGTTCATCGTTGACAAGGAAGGTGCTGTGAGCGATGTGCGTGCATTACCCTGCAATGAAGCAGGTGTTGCCAACTGTCTTGGCCCAGGCACTAAACTTGCGGATATCGCATCCAATGCGATACGCCGTGGACCTAAATGGAAACCTGCCGTGCAAAACGGTCGAAACGTGAAAGCGTATCGCCGTCAACCGGTTACTTTCCAACTCGCAGAAGAGTAATCAAAACGCGCTTTTATAAAAAAGGTTACCTGTAACAGGTGACCTTTTTTTTATGCATATGCAGGCCGGATTTTTTGGTTTCACCCACCTGCATCTCTTGCATTTTGTGCCCGTTAAATGATCTGCACCCCACACCAGATCCGGATCCACCGGGGTTTGACTGGGGCGGATTGCTTTCCAATCGGTGACTTACACAACCGGATTGTCTGTCGAATAAAAACATCCGGGTTGAGATAATCCCACATTATAGGGCGCTGCTGTGGCATCCTGAAAGAGGTTCCGGCCGAGATTTCAGTAAGCATAGGGGAATGTTCTACTGTCGCTGTTTTCTGTTCATGCCCAGACCGCGAAGCCAGTGAAGAATGGTGTTGGCGCCTGCGTTTGTAGTTCTCCGCAGTTGTAAATTGACAGTAAAAGTTGGCGTTTTCCTTCCGGATCATTTTTTCCTGGAGGATTCCCTTATGACAAGCTTTGTCATATGCGTCTTTATCACAGGCGTGAAGTCCCCTGTGGATTCAATCTGATCTATCAGCAGTTTGGCAGCCATTCGGCCCATCTCCAGGGCCGGTTGGCGGACACTGGTCAGGGTTGGAGAAATGAGTGAAGCTATCGGTTCGTCGTTGAATCCGACGATCGCAATATCCTGGGGAATGCGAAGGTTGAGTTTTTTGGCAGCTTCCATCGCTCCGATCGCTACGCGGTCGCTTATGGCGAAGATCCCATCGGGCCTGTTTTTTTGTTTGAGCAGTCGCAGCGCAGCTTTCATTGCATGTATATGGCTGAATTCGCAGTGCACGACAAGGGATTCCTCTACTTTTCGCTTGTGCCGGTACAGGGCCATGTTATAGCCATCCCTTCGCCGGTTGCTGATCAGCAGATCTTTGGGTCCCGCCATGTAGGCGATCCTTTGGCAGCCGCTTTTGATGAGGTGCTCCACTGCGCTGAAGGCACCGGCAATGTTATTCACGAAGATCTTTGAGCACCGTATGCTATCACTGACCCTGTCGAACATCACGACCGGCATCTGTGCCTGCAGATCCATGAGATGGTTCATTTGTCGGCTGTATTGGGTTAGAGAGATGAGCACTCCGTCGACACCGCTTCGCTTCATATCGATGACATTCCGGATCTCTTTTTCTTCTGACTCCAGCGACTGGCTGGCAATGACCGTATACCCCCGCTCCGATGCTTCATCTTCTATCCCCTGCAGGGCGATGGAAAAAAAACTGTAGCCAAGGTTTGGCACAATCACACCAATGGTCCGGGTCTTCGCATGCAGCAGGCTAAGGGCCGCTTTATTGGGTTGGTAGTTCAGTTTTTTTGCGGTCTCCCTGACAAGTTCTTGCGTGTCCTTTCCGATCTCCGCACTACCCTTCAGGGCACGGGAAACCGTGGATGGGGAGACGCCTAATAATCGCGCGATATCCTTGATGGTGACCTGTTCCATATTGGTTATTGACTTTTGCGATCGCAGCCATCCACTTGGCAGATCGCTGAGACGAATATCGTAAAGAAATCCGGTTGACCATTTTTTGTTGCGCTGCGACGCCGGATCAGGATAGTTTGTCTAACTATTACGAGTTCCAACTTATACAGATTTTATTTACGCAAACGTTTGCGTTGCATTTATTAATACCCATGCATCGTTTATTTGGAAAAATGTGTCCATATTTACCGATGCAAAATCGTTTATGCATTGGGTATAAGCGTCAATTTGCTTTCAACTCATAACAAACCACTGCTATATGAAAAGAACAAAAAGCTGCATGCAGCAAGCGCGGTCCCTGGCATCAGGGCTGTTTTTGTTTCTACTCCTCCTCTTCGGCAGCAATGCGAAGATCTTGGCACAGGACCAGGGAGTAACCGTAACAGGTGTCGTCACAGCCGAGACAGGCGAATCCCTCTCCGGGGTTTCAGTTTCGGTCAAAGGCGCAGCCTCAAAAGGAACGGTGACCGGCTCCGACGGGCGATTTTCGATCAAAGTGCCCAGCGAAAGAGCAGTCCTTCAATTTTCGATGACAGGCTATGTTGCCCGTGAACTTTCTGTTGCCAACAACCTCGACATGAACGTCGTGATGGCTGTCACCGCGGGTGATATGTCGGAGGTCGTGGTGGTGGGTTATGGTACCCAGAAGAAGCAGACGCTGACAGGTGCGGTCGCACAGATCAAGAGCAGCGAGATCAACACCACCAAGAGCACGAGTGTGGTGAGTAATATCCAGGGAAAAATTCCCGGGGTACACATCCGCCAGCAAAGCGCAGAGCCTGGACAGTTCAACTCTTTGGTGAGCATTCGCGGTTTTGGTGCACCACTGCTCGTCATCGACGGGGTGCCCCGTGATGGTATGTCTGACCTGGAGCGTTTGAACCCTGAGGACATTGAGACGATCTCCGTCCTGAAAGATGCCGCAGCGGCCATCTATGGCATGAACGCCGATAATGGTGTGATCATCGTGACGACAAAGAAAGGACAGAAAGGCAATGCCAAGTTCGCGTACACCGGATACTACGGGTTCAAACAACCTACCAGTATGCCGCAAATGATGGATGCCTATTCCTACCGAAGGATCCGGAACGAGGCGCAGACAAATACCAAACTTGCTCCACTTTTCTCACAGTCTGAGATGGATAAATGGGCATCCGGAACGGATCCAATGTATCAGGACTATGACTGGGTGGGCAATACCCTCCGGGATTTCACATCTCAGCAGCAGCATAACTTGTCGGTTTCCGGCGGTAGCGACAATGTGACATACTACACGAGTTTCGGACTTCTTGCAGACAATGGAATCCTGCAGAGCGACATTCAGCGGTATCGCAAGTATAATTTTCGTACCAACGTCACCTTCAATCTGAACAAGAACCTGAAGGCCATCGCCACGTTCGCGGGAAAGGTTGATAATAACAACGGTCCGGAGATCTCTTATTTCTGGCTTTTCAAGCCGATCATCATCGCTGACAGGGCCATTCCTCCTATGATCCCGGGCACGAACAATGTGACGCGCATCCCGCCGGATTTCACCAATCCATATGCCCTCATGACCGAGTCCATCTCCGGCTATGAGCGCTACAAGAACATCCAGTACCAGACCCAATTGGAGCTCCAGTATACGGCACCTTTCCTGCCCGGATTGAAACTCGGAATTTTGGCTGCCTATGACGGGAATAACAACAATTACTCAAAGCTCACAAAGGCATTTAACCAGTATGACCTGCTGACGAGTGCCGCCACCCTGCGTGGTCAGAATCGATATTCCAGTTCCATGAACCAGTTCACCCGAACAGTCGTTCAGGCAACTGCCAACTACAAGACCACCATCGCCCGCGATCATAATGTCGGTGCCACATTGGTCGGTGAAATGAGGGGTATGCAGAATGATATCATCGGTGCTACCCGGTTTTATTCAGACGTTTATACCTGGGATGTACTTGATCAGGGCAGTCGTACCGGTATGGAGAATAATGGAAACAGGGTCATCCAGCGTTACTTGTCACTCCTCGGAAGATTCAACTATGACTACAAGGGCAAATACCTGCTTGAAATGGCTTTCCGCGAGGATGGATCATATCGCTATGCACCTTCAAAGCGTTGGGCTTTCTTCCCTTCCGCATCTGCCGGATGGCGCATCTCGGAGGAGAACTTCATGCGTAAATCAGCTCCCTGGATCAGCAACCTGAAGCTCCGTGCTTCCTATGGTATGATGGGTGCCGATGCGGGAAATCCTTTTGAATATTACCTGGGTTATAGCTACGGCTCGATCGACCGGGGATATGTCTTCAATAACGGTGTCCTGACAGCAGGCATGGTACCTCCCGGTGTACTGAACGAAAATCTTACATGGATCAAGACCAACACAGCCAACATCGGTGTTGACCTGAGCATGTGGGATGGCAAATTCAATGTCGTGGCCGACTGGTTCCAGAAGAACAGGAATGGCTTGCTCGCCACAAAGCAGCAGTCTGTTCCGAATACCTTCGGAGCTTCCTTCCCGCAGGAGAACATCAATAAGGACATGGTGCGTGGTTTCGAGGTGATGGTATCCCATCGGAATAAGATCGGAGGGCTGCGCTATGAAGTCAGTGCCAACATGACTTATGCCAGAAAATATCTGGTCTACAGTGAGCGTGCACCGTATGCGAGCAGTATGCAGAAATGGAAAGATGCCTGGGGAAGTGATGGCCGTGTCCTTGGCCGCGAGTGGGGATACCTGGTCGATGGTCGGTATACGGATATCAAACAGTATCAGACCGCTCCGCTCCTTGGCGGTGCCCTCGGCAACTCCATGATGCTGCCCGGCAGCTATCGTGTGCAGGATGTCGATGGCAACGGTATCATCGATGGCAACGACCAGATGCCTGCTTTTTGGTCAGGACAGTATCAGAATTTCGCAGGCAACCCGCCGCTGCAATATGGCGCGACCATCAATCTCTCATACAAAGGGTTCGACCTGAACGTCTTGTTCCAGGGTGCCGCCCTCTTCACGGTCGTGCAAAGTCCGAATGATGTATGGGGTTACGGAAGGGCATCGTATAACACGATGTGGGATAAGTACACAGACCGCTGGCGTTTAGAGGATGCGTCCATGAATCCGTATGATCCCAATGCAAAATGGATCCCTGGTGAATTTCCTGCACTGCGCTCCAGTTTCAACAATACCACGGATGGTCTGACCACCGAAAACTGGCGGATCAATGCACGTTTCCTCAGGCTGAAAAGTATGGAGATCGGGTACACCTTACCCAACCAGATCCTTCGCAAAGCCAGGATCGAAAACCTGAGGTTATATGTCAATGGTTTCAACCTTGTCACCTTCGCCAGCCAGCTGGCCAAGCATCTTGATCCGGAACGTGAGGAAGGTGCTTATGCAGCCGACCTGACATATCCGCTGATGAGGTCCTTCAACTTTGGCATCAACCTGAACTTCTAAATGATCGAGATCATGAAAAAAATATCGATATACCTCACTCTGCTCATCACGGGACTATCCTTAGGCTCGTGTAAGAAATACCTCGAAGTGCAGCCACTCGACAAGGTCCCGGTGGAACAACTGTTGCTTGACCCGAATGGTATCAAAGTGCTTCTTGCGAATCTGTACAGCCGTATGCCGGTGGAGGACTTCAAGTACAACCCTGCACAAGGATTCAACTATCATCGTACCGCGAGCCAGAGCAATTATGTAGAGCCCGGATTCGGTACGACTTATTTCACCGATGAGGCCACTCTATCTCAAGGCTCCGGCGTGGGCCCCGTTGGCGAAGGATTCTGGGCTTATGATGCCATCCGTCAAACGAACCAGCTGGCGGAGCAACTGCCCCTGGTGACGACTGTCACAGAAGCCCAGCGGAATGCGCTGATCGGTGAATGCCGCTTCATCCGTGCGTATATTTATTTCCAGCTGGCGAAGCGCTATGGTGGTGTTCCCATCATCGAGAAATCCCTGGAATACAAGCCCGGCACAGACAATGCGGAACTATTCATTCCGCGCAGCACCGAAAAGCAGACCTACGATTTCATCCTCAACGAGCTGGAGGAAGCATCCAAGACCATACCGGCGACCTACTCGGCCGTCGACGGTCCGAACCGCGCCACCAAATGGGCGGCACTTACGCTCAAGTCAAGGGTCGCGTTGTATGCTGCATCCCTGGCAAAGTACTGGAACAGGGCTCCGCTGGTGGGCGATGCCGTAACACAGAAGTTCGTGGGTGGCATGTCTGCTGCCGATGCTGACAACTACTACCAGCAATGCATAGACGCATCTGCTGCGGTCATCACCAATTCCGGAAAGGGTATTTTCAAACCTACCCCGGCAAACCGTGCCGAAGCCGCCAAGAACTATCAGGACATGTTCCAGTCTCCAGCACTGGCCGACATCGAGGTCCTCTTCAAGAAAGCTTATGTCGATGGTACCACGACCTTCCTGCAGGGGCATAACAACGACATGTACTACAACCCATCACAGACCAATACCGGCGGTATCTATTATGGTCGATCCAGTCCAACGCTGGAGCTGGTGGATCTGTATGAGGACTATACCGACAATGGCCAGGGCAATAGCGCCAGGCTGGTGACGCGTAACGATGGCAATGAGAACGATGTGGTGGGAGATCCCCGCAACGTGGACGTGAGCAAGCCTTTCAAGCTTTACGATAACCTGACGGATATTTTTGCCAGCAAAGACGCCCGTCTGCATGCATCCATCATCCTTCCCGGATCGAAGTGGAAAAACACCACGATCATCATGCAGGGTGGACTGATCCGGCAGGACGGGTCGAAACTGGTATACACCAACGCCAGCGCATTGGGCAAGGATGGCAACACCTATTGGTCGCTTGGTGCGAGCAGCGGCAATGGTTCGGCCGGGTACTCCGGTTTTGCGGGCCTTGGCCTCAGCGCCGGCAATAATTACACGGTCTCCGGCTTCTGCCAGAAGAAGTTCATACAGGAAGGCGTGAACCCCCCCGGTAACTATTTCACATCCACGCTGGACTTCATCGACATGCGCATGGCCGAGGTTTACCTCAACTATGCCGAAGCGGCCATCGAGAGTGGTAAAGGCAGTGCGGCACTGGCAGCCACCTACCTCAATGCGCTTCGCAAACGTGCAGGACATACCGACAACATCCCTGCAACGATCGCGAACATCCTGAAAGAGCGCCGTATAGAACTCGCCTTCGAATACCATCGCTATTGGGATCTCGTCCGCCGCCGGGAGATGCACACCAAGTTTGTGGGTGCCAGAAGGACCGTCCTCGTGCCCATGGTCGATCTGAGGCAGGCCACGCCCAAGTATTTCTTCGTCAGGGCGAATAATTTCTATGATGAAACTGCCGGTGGCCGAAACTTCCAGCAGCGCGATTACTACAGGCCAATACCCGGCGTAGCAACGAACAAACTCGTGCAGAACCCTGAATTCTAAAATGAAAAGTCACAAGTGATGAAAAAAACAATATTTCAAATCATAACGGCGATGGTCCTCGGACTTTCTTTCTCCTCCTGTGAGAAGGACAACATGCCCGGACCGGATGCCAAGGTGTTCGGGAAGATCATTGACAAGACCACCGGGCAGCTGGTGGAAACGGAATTGGTCAATGGTTCCAGGATAGAAGCCTTCGAACTCGGCTATCCCACGCAGGTCTCGCAAGTGTGGTTGATCAAGAACAATGGGGAATACCGCAACGACCTGGTATTCGCTGCCAATTATGACTTTCAGCTGCGAAACAGTAATTTCTTCCCGGTATCCTTGTTGAATCAAAACATCAAATCGGGGGATAACCAGCTGGATTTTCAGGTGGATCCATACATCCGGGTGAAGAATCCCCAGATCACTTACAATGCCGGGGCGAAGACCGTGACAGCGACCTTCAGCCTGGAAGCGGGACAGCCGGCGGTGAAGGTGAGGGCCGTACGACTCTATGCATTCACTGACATGTATGTCGGAGAGAATGTGAAGTTCAATACTGCCGGTGCTGCATTCTCGCAGTCCTTTACGCCCTCCAAGACCATTGACAACAGCACCATCACCCTGACGATCGATGTTGCAGCCAACGCTGCATTGTTCCCTGCCGGAAGGGATTATTTCTTCAGGATCGGTGCGCTTGCGGATATCGCAGGTGTGGGTACCGTACGGCATAATTTCGCGCCATACGCCAAGATCACGCTGTAAGGATCCGTGGCCGTTGTGGAGCCGATTGAACAAACAACCTTCATTATGAAGGGCACTTAAATAAAGGGCGCTTTAAAAGGCGCCCTTTTCAAATTCTCTCATTTCCAAATGCATCCGTCATGAAATACTTTTTGTCTGTCTCGATATTTTTTCTGCTGTACGCCAATGCCTTCGCACAGGGCAAGGACCCTGTCATGGGTATGACCGATGAGCAGATACTCGCCCGGATAGAAAAGCACCAGCCCCTGAAAGGCGCAAAGATCCCTAAAGACATCAAACATCGCCTGGGTGCTACGCACGTCGCCGGGAAGTATTTTTTCACCAAAGAACCATACCTGATCGAAGGTGCGAGAAAGATGAACGATATGGGATATGGGGTATTCAAGGTCTGGTTCCGTAAAAACGGAGGTGGCTATCCGTACAATTCAGACTGGAACATTTCCAATACCATCACCCTGAAGGAGCTTGCACAACATCCTTATTGGGTGAAGACCTTCGATATGCCCTTCTCAACCTTCGGGTTGAGCGTGGATGGTCCGGGCATCCGTACGACCGATTCTTCCGCCCAAAGGGACGAGCAGGAGATGTATGAATTGACGAAATTTCTGCTGGAAAAATACCGCGATCGTGATGTGACATTCATTCTGCATAACTGGGAGGGTGACTGGATGATGCGTGGTGGCACTGGAGACTATGCCCGGTGGTCGAGGACTCCCGGACAACTGTTCCGAGCCGTCGATGGCGACCGGTATACGGTGGTGGTTCCGGCAGATTCCATGCAGCGTATCAACGCCATGGCGAAATGGTTCAAGGCAAGGCAGGATGGTGTCAATCGCGCCCGTGCAGAAGTGAGGCAATCGAAGTGCAAGGTTTACCATGCCATTGAAGCCAATAAGGTCGTGGACAGCCAGGAGGGGATCCCCGGTATCGTCAACAGCGTACTGCCGCTGGTGGAGGTCGACATGGTCTCCTGGTCATGCTACGATGGTATGGATGAGAAGGGGGTCAAACTGTATAAAGGCATTGAATACATCAAACAATTCATACGGCCGACAGGGTACATGAAAGGAAAAAAGGTTGTATTCCTCGGTGAGATCGGCATACCGGAACAGCGCTATGAGGGACTGATGACACGCGAGCCGGTGGTCGCCCGGTGGGATGCCTACATCGGCGTTTGTCAGGCATTGAATATTCCCTATCTGATCCAGTGGGAATTGTATTGTAATGAGCCCAAGAATGAAGCGTTGCGCCGACTCAATGACACCCGGAAAACCGATGAGATGCGGGGATTCTGGTTGGTAAGGCCTGATGGTACCCTCAGCTGGGCAGGCGAATACTTCGATGCACTCCTCAAGCATGCAGGTGGAAAACTCCAGTAGAAAGAATCAATATCATTGTCGTAATTTGAATGGTGCTGCCGGGTTCTTTCCGCAGCACCATTCCATTTACTCCACACGATTGAAAATATGAACCGAACTGCTTGCTTTATTTCAGGTTTCCGATGCGTTTCAACACTGCGCAGGTTAGCCCCCATGATGATTTTTCTTTCTATCGCCGGCATCGGATCCGCACAGAAAAAGCCGGAGAAGGAAAAACTCAATGTTATATTTATTTTAGCGGATGACCACCGCTTTGATTTTATGGGGTTCACGGGGAAGGTTCCCTGGCTGGAGACCCCTAACATGGACCGCATGGCGAAGGAAGGTGTGTGGGTCAGGAACGCCACCGTCACCACTGCACTCTGCTCCCCTTCGAGGGCGAGCCTGTTGACAGGGCAATATGCACACACCCACAGGGTGGTGGACAACTTCTCGCCGCTGCCCGCCAACCTTAGATTTTATCCGGAATACCTGCAGGCTGCCGGCTATAAGACAGCATTCTTCGGTAAGTGGCATATGGGGTATGAAGGGGATGATCCACAAAAGGGATTCCATCATTGGGAGAGTTTTCGCGGTCAAGGCGTGTATTACAACCCAACCCTGAACATCAACGGAACCCGCTCCACCTTTGGCGACAGTACCTACATCACAGACCTATTGACAGAGCATGCCATCGGGTGGATGGACAAACAGGATAAGGATAAGCCTTTCTTCATGTACGTATCCCACAAGGGGGTGCATGATAATTTTCAGCCAGCGAAGCGCCATCGTGGCCGATATGCGAAAAAACCGATCAACTATCCCTCCACCATCAACCTGACGGCAGGAAACCGCAGTAAGATGTTCGGTGATACCCTGAAAAGTCCGCGTGCCATCATGGCTTCCCGCGATACGAACTACAACCTGCGCGATATCCCGGACTGGGTTTGGAAACAGCGTGACAGCTGGCATGGTGTGGATTACATGTATGACGGAAAGGTCGATTTCGATGAGACCTATCGCCGTTATTGTGAGACCCTCGTCGGCATAGATGACAACATCGGGAAGATCATCGATGCCCTCAAAGCGACAGGTCGCGACAAGAACACCGTGGTGATCTATATGGGTGATAACGGATTCCTCTGGGGAGAGCATGGGCTGATCGATAAGCGCAATATGTACGAAGAAAGCCAGAAAGTACCGATGCTCGTGTGGTCTCCTTCGCATCTGAAGCCAGGCACCATACTGCCACAGGTGATACAGAATATCGATGTGGCGCCCACCATACTCGATATGGCCGGAATCGTCAAACCCTCACAGATGCAAGGGGAGTCGTTCTATCCGCTTCTTAAAGGACAGCAAGTGGCCTGGCGTGATCAGGCATTTTATGAATATTACTGGGAGTTCAGCTTCCCGCAGACCCCCACCACATTCGGTATCCGAAAAGGAAAATACAAATTCATCTGGTATCATGGCATCTGGGATGTATCAGAGTTCTTCGACCTCGAAAAGGATCCGGAAGAAAAGAACAACCTGTACCGTCATCCGGCCTATCAGCCGCTCGTGAAGGAATACAGGGAGGCTTTGTGGGACTGGCTGGAAAAAACCAATGGTACGCAGATCCCCTTGAAGCGCATCCTTGAAAAAAGAGGGGATCATGGCTACAAAGGACTCAACTGATCCGCCGGGATCGTGGAAGCATCCATGCCCGAAGTATGGAACATCCCATTTCATCAAGGATACACAACACCGCGAAAAATAAATATAAATATAAGATCATGAGGTTAGGATGTGCCGGACTGTTCAAGGCATTGACCATGGCATTGCTTATGATATCCGCTGTCGAGCCGTTGTTGGCCCAACAACCTGTTCCATACTGGAACCGGAATACACAGCTTCTGCCCTGGCGGATGACCCCCACCATCTCCAGGATCGAACATATCGATCAGGATGGAGATGGCGACCCGGATATCATCAAGGCATTCATCAACGACAGCATTCCCATCATCTGGATCGATGACGATGATGATATGAAGCGGGGTGACCGCGAGGGGGATACAGACAATGACTGTCTGCTGATCGATCGCAACCGCGATGGCATCTTCGCCGGTCCGCATGACTTCACCATCGACTGGTGCGATCAGGACGGCGATGGGAAGGCCGATGTCCAGCTGATCAATAACAATGCCGGCACCAAAGTGCGCAACTACTATGATTGGAGTGCCGACTACATGTACGTCTTCGATGACGACAAGGATGGCATCATGCACTATGTCGACTGGAACAGGATCATGATGCAGGCATGGGAGCATAGCGGCCATGCGAATTTTTACAAAGACTACTCGGGGAACTCCACCTTCCTTAAAATGCACGGTTCCACATTCCGCATCGGAGACCTCCGCTATAACTGGGAAGTACCCTTCATCTTTTATGATGCCGACAAGGATGGATTCACCGACTGGGCGATCCGTTTGCTCGATAGTCCCGTGTTCCGCGATCCGAAAGACAGTACGAAGCATGGATTCGATAAGGAATCCCCGGAGACCGATATCCTCTTCACCAAACGCATAGATTATGCTGCGGTCACATGGGACCTCGACAAGGATAACGGACCTGGTAATGAATTCGACTTCGACATGAGCATTTTGTTCAAGGGAAAAGGATTCGCCTATGACGATCAGCCGCATCCGCTTCGGAACTGGAAGGGACTTGCTGCCGCCAATGAATATATGTACGATAAGCGGTGGCGCGAACTCGATGTGTTGTATTATCCGGATCGGGATACCGCCTATTCACTGATCTTCAAAAAAGGCAACTGGCAGGAATGCCGTTTGGTGTTCGATGAAGACGATGACTGCAATCGTTGGGAGCGTGTTGAATTCTATGACCCGCGGGACCCGTTCATCATCGGTACGGAGAAGGGTGGTCTCGACCATAACAAGCAGGCCGATGCGGCCGGTGACCGGGGTGAGTTCGACCTCGACAACAGCGGCAAGGGGCAGTTGTATATCGGCGCATTCGATGGCCGCATCCATCTTTACGGAGCGGAATGGGGTGCCTGGCGGATAGACCAGCTCGCCTATTCATTCCAGGGTTTCGGTGGCAATTACGAACGCTGGGGGCGTGACAGGCTGCAACGGCAGCCCGACCGGTTCGCGACGGTACGGTATGAGGATAGCGATAACAACGGATACATCGATGTGATCGAATATGACCTCGATGGTGATAAGAAATATGAGGACAGGGTGTCGCTGAAGGCATTGGACATCAGCGACCGCCAGCCTTTGTACAATACGGCCGAGAAAGGATATGCATCCCATGGTGAGCTCTTCTCGGAGGTGGCAGACCGGATGTGGAAGAAGGCCGGGATGGCCCTGCAGGTAGCGGCACAGGAAAAGATCGATACTTTCTGGTATAATTTCTACAAACGACCCATGTCGATGCACCAGCGTTATGAGTTCGGATACTGGCTGGCATTCTACATCTATCAGGACCTTCGGCATCAGGCAAGGCAGGAGCAGGATGCTTCGAAACTGAAGCGGATAGACAAGGCGTATTACAGCGGGCAGTGGGAACAATTGCTGCAAAAGAAGGCAAAATGAACGCCATGCGAACCGGATACGGATTCATATTTATTTCATTGATGCTGCTGCGCGCGGGTCTTCAGTTGAATGCGCAGCCGGCAGCCCTGCCAACGACACCGTCCATGGTGAAAGAGATGCTGGAGCGATCCGCCCAGCGGGGCGTCCATCCGAGACTTTTTTTCTCGGAAGATGACATCCTCCGATTGGGCGTGCTGGAGTCGAAGGGCGATCCGCTCATCCGCCTTGGTCGCAGTCAGTTGCAGGAAGAGGCCCGTTCCATTTTGTCGCAGCCCTATCTTAACTATTTCCTCGATGAGGCGCGGCTGCGTGTGCCTTCGGTGCACAAGTTCGCACTGCAGGTACCACCGCTGGTGATGATGTATCGGTTGACCGGTGATACCGCCTATGCGGAAAGAGCGATCCGGCAGGTCGTGATGATGGCAGGCTGGCCCGATTGGGGTGCTGACCGACACTATCTGGATGCAGGTATCGGTGCTTTCAACGTCGCCATGATCTATGACGGATTGTTCGGATATCTTGACGATGCCCGTAAAAAGGTGATACGCGATGCCGTGATGAAGCATGTACTCATCCCCGGTAAGCGCCAGATGGAGAAGCGCGTTTGGTGGTCCACGTCCAACAATAACTGGAATGGCATCTGCAATGGCGGCATCATCATGGCTGCCCTGTCGATGTATGAGGAGGATCCCGCAGGGATGAGTGAAGTCATCAGCCTGGCGGTCAACAACCTGCCCAAATATTTGAATTCCTTCGAGCCTGACGGGCAGAGTGAGGAGGGCGTGATGTACTGGTCCTATGGCCTTACGTACACGATACTCGCCCTGGAGAGCATGCAGCGGGTGCTCGGTACCACGTTTAGTCTCGACCGGACGCCCGGCTTCATGAAGACCGGATGGTTCCCCGCCCTCGTCTCCGGCCCGGTGACGACGCTGAACATCGGCGATGATCCACTGAAGGACAGTCGCAGCCGGTCTTTCTTCTGGTTCGCACGGCATTACAAAGATACCGCACTGGCACTGCTGCAGTACGACCTCTGCCGGGAGACACAGGTGATGAGCTGGTCCGACATGCTCTATTACGAACCCGACGTCATAACGGCAAAGGGTAAGCGAAAATCGATCCTTTCGGACGGTCATGTAAGGGGCATCGAGGTCATGTCGCTACGCACCGGCTGGGAAAGGGATGCGATCTTCGTATCCATGCATGGCGGGCACAATGATGCCAACCATGGGCACCTTGATGCCGGCAGTTTCGATATACAGGCGATGGGGGAGGTATGGGCTTATGGGAATATGGGGCGGGATGATTACACCTTTCCCGGATACTTCACCAAGAAGACCCTGCCGGACTATTTCGACCGCGACACGCTGCAGTATGAACCGGGCAGATGGCATTTCTATCGGCTTCGGGCAGAGGGTAAGAACTGCCTGGTATTCGACCCCGGCATCAGGGCCGATCAGGATGAGAAGGGTGTTGCCTTGAAGAAGCGATCCTCATCGGATCAGTCCTTATCTTTTCACATCCTTGACCTGACTGATTGTTACAAACGTGATGTCGATGCGTATATGCGTGCGATCCGTCTGGATAAGCGCAAGCGGATCATCAGCATCCAGGATGAGTTCGTCAGGAAGCAGGCCGGTGTCGTCTGGTGGCAGATGCATACAAGGGCCATGCTTGAGATCTCCGAAGATGGCAGGACCGTCGTCATGACGCAGGCCGGCAAGAAGATGATCGTCCGTATCGCAGGACCATCCGGCGCCCGTTTTTCTGAATTACCCGCAACGTATCTGCCCGGCAGGTCTTTCCCGCTGACCCGGAACAGTCCGAATGACGGATTCAGGAAGCTTGTGATCCGGCTGGAAGCCGAGAAAGAAGGTCGTATCCGGGTCGACTTCATGCCGGTCGGCACGGTGCAGTCCGCCACAGAAAAGCAAGTCGCCGCCATGGAAAGCTGGCGCAAGTAAGAGCCATCACACTGAATATAAATCTAAAAATAAATATAAATGACCCGATCGAATGTACAGCATGCTGCGCGATTTTTCGCATCCCTGACGTTCTGCTTTCTGATGCTGATCGTTACGGAGGTTTCGGCACAATACCGTCAGAACTTCGGTCTCACACGCCGCCAGCCAGACTCCACACTGCCGCGCGGAAAGGCCGCGGTCGATGTGCCGGTGCGAAAGGCCAGGACCATTGTGCCTGCGACACCTGTTGCGATCTCAGAAGGGACCTATCTGCTCAATAAAGGATGGGAGATGGCCGATGCGGTGACCGCACTGGGTGGTGGGACATCGCTGCTGCAGGAAGGGTATTCCACGACCGGCTGGTACAATGCCACCGTGCCAGGAACGGTACTCACCACCCTGGTGGATGAAGGCGTGTATCCTGATCCATACATCGGACTGAACAACATGGCTATTCCTGACACTTTGTGCCGGCAGGACTGGTGGTATCGCATCGCCTTCGCATCGCCGGAACCGGTTGCTGGGAAAAAAGCCTGGCTGCATTTCGACGGGATCAACTACAAAGCCATTTTTTTCCTGAACGGGAAATTGCTGGGACAGACAGAAGGTGCATTCATCCGTACGAAATTCGATGTGACGGATCAATTGAAACCCAACGGTAAGAACATACTCGCCGTTCATATCCTGCCACCCCCAAACCCAGGGATCCCGCATGAGCAGTCCTTTCTATCGGGGATGGGTCCAAACGGCGGGCAGCTTGCGCTCGATGGCCCGACCTTCATCTCATCCGAGGGGTGGGACTGGGTTCCGGGTATACGTGACCGTAATATCGGTATTTGGCAGGATGTGCGGCTTCGTTACACCGGTGCCGTGACGATCAGCGACCCGCAGGTCATCACCGACCTCCCACTGCCGGATACCACCAAGGCAACCGTGACCATTCATGTCGGTTTGCAGAATCATACCGCACAAACGCAGACGGTCGTGGTCAGGGCTGCCGTTGTTTCTTCCGTTATCGAGCAGACCGTGCAACTCGCTCCGAATGAAAAACGCACCCTGAGTTTCACGCCCGCCGGATTTCCTGCACTGAACATCGCAGACCCCGGACTATGGTGGCCCAATGGCTATGGTCGTCAGGTCCTGCATGATCTTCGGTTATCCGTAACCAATAGGTCGGGGTCGTTGATGGACGCCCAGAAGCTCCGCTTCGGTATCCGGGAGTTCTCCTATGAACTCATGGTTGATGCGCCACATCGTCAGGGCTGGCGGATTGAGTACAATCCCACCGATGCGAGATCCACCCTGCCACCATTTGATAATGTGAAGCGAAGGGATTTCGGGAACCGGATCTTCATACCATCCCTTCGTCAGGGGGTTGACACGACGATGTTCCTGTCACTACCGGAAAGCCGGAATCCATTTCTTGTCATGAAGGTCAATGGCAAGAGAATCTTCTGCCGTGGCGGTAATTGGGGGATGGATGATGGCATGAAGAAGGTCACGCGGGAGAAGCTGGAACCGTATTTCCAGTTGCACAAGCATGCGAATTACAACATGATCCGCAACTGGACCGGTGAGAGTACGGAGTCGATGTTCTTCGACCTGGCGGATGAGTACGGTATGCTTGTGTGGAATGATTTCTGGACATCCACCGAAGGATACAACCTCAATCCCCTCAACCAGCACCTGTTCCTCGCCAATACGCTGGATGCCATCCGCCGTTTCAGGAACCATGCATCGATCGCGCTTTGGTGTCCGCGCAACGAGGGGTATGCACCTGCCGGCATCGAGGATGAGCTTTATGCGCAGCTGATGCAGGAGGATGGGACGCGCCATTATATCGGGAATTCCCGCGAGATCAATCTGCGGCAGAGTGGTGACTGGCATTACATCGAGGATCCATCGCTGTACTATACAAAATATGCGGAAGGCTTCAGTACGGAGATCGGTACATTCTCGGTACCCGTCGCGTCTTCCATTCGGAAGTTCATCAAGCCGGAGGACCAGTGGCCGATCAATGATGTGTGGCATTATCATGATCTGCACAGTAATAATCAGAATCTCCCCGGCTACCTGAGGGCCGTTGACAGCTTATATGGCAAGCCTTCGGGTCTGGATGACTTCTCAAAGAAAGTGCAGCTCGTGAATTATGAAAGCCATCGTGCCATCTTTGAAGCATGGAAC
>JBIKIB010000121.1:0-9404 GCA_044361845.1 Chitinophagaceae bacterium
TTGGACTTAAGCTTGGACATCGACCTGTCAGCGAGATCGAATGTGGTCGGGATGATGTTTTGTGCGAAGCTGTCGATTTGCACCGTCAACAATGACAGCATAAAAAAAACACCGGAGATGCGGATCTTTGGTCTCATGGTAGCAATTTAAAAAGTGATAGATATTTGACATAACCTGAACAAACATTGTTTCCTTATCCCTCCCTGATAAGGTGTGGACCATGGCTAAGGTAAAACCAATAGTAGGAGCAGAATATGACGCACATCATACACTCAATTATGGATCACATCAGAAATTACATATGAAGGTTGCCCAGCAGTCATTGAGAGATGAAGCGATGCAGCTGGATCAGCGAAACATACAAGAAGTTTATAAAAATCCATTTCGATCTGTATCTGGCATGAGACCAAGATGGGAGTCATATATCAGCAGGGATTCCAGCATGAAATTCACATGTATGACTACACCATATCAAATGGATAGATCCCGAAAAACATACCCCGGCATAAGATGGTGGATCAACCATGTATGGTCGATCCACTGATACTACACACAAAATAAGATATACCCATTGCTGTCTTCCATTAAAAATGCATCCTTCGATATGGATATAACAAATGAGGGGGGAACCTCGTGGATCGCTTTGTCACTTATTGAAAATAAAATGTTCTTCCATCCGCAGAAAAAACCTTGTTTGTCAACACACCGTCAAGAACTGCATGCTGATGCTTTTTTGGGGTTGGCGGAACATGTAAGCCTGTTGATGCATAAGCCATGAACAACCGATATCACTTACCCACTACAGGCAAACGGAGCACCGATGGATATGCTTTTGAATGGTGGATGCTGGTCTGCACGGATACTCCGTTGGATTCATTGTAGTTACTTCCGCCGGTATTGAGGTTCCGCTCGAAGCGCGGGAAGTTGCTTCCGGAGATCTCGATCCGGATGCGATGCCCCGGAGCGAAGAAATTACTGGTCGCCATGGGGCTCATCTCCACTTTGTAGACCTTTCCCTTTTCCATGAATACTTCTTTGTCATATCCTTCGCGGTATCGAAGCCGCTGTATCGTCTCGTCAAGGTTGTACGCCTTGCCATCGGGATGCACATCGAGTAACTTCAGGGAGATATCGGTATCCTTTCCCGTTGATGACACGAAGAGTGTTGACTCTATGAAGCCGGTGACTTCCACACCTTCCTGCATCGGTTCGGAAGTATAAACGAGTATGTCGTCGCGCAGCTCCATCTTCGACTGGTCGAAAGATCCGCCCTGGATGGCATTGCCCGTGCAGCAGACATTTCCACCATAAGAAGGCACAGGGTTCATTGGATCGTAAGTGAACGTATCCGGAAGGTCCTTCGATGCTGTCTTTACTGCAAGTCCACCATCCCCATTGCGTGTATTGGCCTTACCCTTGCTGGAGAGATAGAACGGGATCACATTCGTATTGGGTAAGGGGAAGCTCTCGGCAGACTGCCATTTATTGATCCCCATGGTGAAATACCTCACCCTTGGGTTGTTCGCTTTGAATCCATTCTCTTCGCCTTTCAGCAGCATATCGAACCATCCCCAGGTGAGCTCGTCGTAGTTCAGTCGGGCATCGCCCATGCTGCGTTCCCCTACAACGGTGTTCTCTGTTGCACGCTTGTACGAACAATGCAGCACCGGTGCAATGACGAGATATTGATTGTCGGCCACCGCCTTGTCTTTCGCATTGCGGCGCACATGGTTGAAGAGTTCAATATTCGGCGCAGTCGACACATCATACCATGATACGAACCAGTATCCCGGCACGTCAAGCGGCATGGTCTCGTGATACAATCCGCCCCTGTACCAGTCCGGATCATTCGGTTTGCGGGGGATCATCCGGTCATAGACACCATTTTGTCCATCGACGTTTCGGATGATATCGCTCACCGGCAGATACTTCAGTGCTGCAGCCCAGTCTACCCTTGGCATCTCCGTTGCCATATCGTAAAATCGCTGGATGCGGATGAGGTCCTGCTGTGGGATATCTTTAGGAAGTGTCGGCCGGAAGCGATCGTTTTGTGTGCCATAAAGCCATGACGTGAACAACATCTGCTGTGCCCCTCCACGGTACCAGTTGCCCTGCTCCTGAAATCGGCCGACTTTTCCAATGCCCGCACCATACCCCTGCGCCACCATGGCGGCGAGGGCTGGGTGATGCTGAGAAGCCACCGCCATCTGCCATTCCGCAGTGGAGGAACATCCGATCAGCCCGATCTTACCATTCGACCAGTTCTGAGCAGCCATCCATGTGAATGCATCATACCCATCCGTGAGCGGCGTACCCAATATATCCCACTCCCCTTCTGAAAAAAAACGACCCCGCTCGTTCTGCACGACATAAGCATAACCCCTGCTCACGGCTTCGAAGGCGTCCTCAAATGTCCTGGAAGTCATCTTCCCGTCGACCCATGAATTGACATTATAGGGCGTACGGGAAAAGATCACGGGAACTTTTCCATTGCCTTTGGGCCGGTAGATATCCGTCGCCAGCCGCACACCATCCCGCATCGGCATCATGACTTTCTGGTCGATGACAGCGATCTCCGAAAGTTTACGATACACCGGAAGGGTGTCCTGCGCAAGGAGCATGACGGATGACTGCAGCATGAACAAAAAGAGCATAATGCGTTGCATGGGATGAATTTCATGAAAAATACAAAAAGTTCATGACTGACATCTTATGCACATGAAGTTTCGTGTCTTAATTGCCATTTCCCTTATATTGAGAAGAGATAAACCCGATCATACAACAGGATAAATAGGCAAAGATCGAAATGGATATAAAAAACAACCGGCTGAATGCGATAGACCTGCTCCGCGGATTGACCATGATCCTCATGATCTTCGTGAATGACCTATGGTCACTCAAAGGCGTACCAAAATGGATGCTGCATGTCGCCCCGGATGCGGACGGCATTGGACTCTCCGACATCGTCTTCCCGGCTTTCCTGTTCATCGTAGGCCTTTCGCTGCCCCTGGCGGTCGATGCACGACGCCACAAGGGACATACGGAGGCGGCCATTGCCAGACATATCATCACCCGTTCCGTGGCGCTGATCATCATGGGCCTATTCCTGGTGAATGGAGAATATATGAATATGACCACCACGGGCATGTCGAGGCATGCCTGGTATGTGGCCTGCTGCATCAGCTTCATCCTGATATGGAATGCATATCCTACGACGCTATCGCAGACATCGAAAAGGATCCTTCAATCCATGGGGATCATCATGCTCCTGATACTGGCATACATGTGTAGGGGTGGCAAGGATGATGCGCCGACAGGATTCCAGCCCCATTGGTGGGGCATCCTGGGGCTCATAGGCTGGGCATACCTGACTGCAGGACTCATAACCGTGGCGGCAAAGGACCGGACTGCCGTCATTGTCGGTGCATGGTTTTTTTTCACGGTCATCTCCATGCTCCACCATGCGAAGATCATTCCGGCATTCTTCTATGTACTGCCTGAACCCATCATCGGCGGCACCATGACCGCATTGGTACTTGGCGGGGTATGGACAATGAACATCGTCAGAAAATACACCAATGGAAATCAGTCCGGGAGATTGACCGCCACGTTGATGGCAGCCATCGCTGTCCTCTGTGTATTGTCTGCCATCACCCGACCAATTTGGGGTCTCTCGAAACAGGCGGCAACCCCTGCATGGTTGTTTTTGTGCAGCGCAATCACCCTGGCCGGACTGCTCATCATACAGCGGGTCACTGAAAGGACCGGAAAAGCAGCATGGCTCAACTTCGCAAGGCCGGCAGGCAGGGATACACTGCTGACATACCTCATGCCATTCTTCGTCTATGCGGCAGCGGTAGCCAGTGGCCTGCACCTGCCTGAATTCATGCTCACCGGTGGGATCGGACTCTTGAAATCGATGACATTTGCGATGCTCTGTGTCTGGATCACATCGCTGCTATCTGGCGTAGGGGTGAAACTCAGGCTTTGATGACCCGCGATACGAGACCACAAAATCTGCAGATGCGAACCATCAATAACCATTCAAATAAGCATATGAAACAGTTACGACCGATCTTCATGCTGCTGATCCTGGGATCTTCGATCCTCATTCCTGACCGCATTCATGCGAAAGCCACACCGGATACGATCCCGGTGTCCGGCACGACCGACTTCATCCCGGATGGTAAAGGTGGCCATCCTGCCTGGGATAAGGCGGCGTGGCATGCCTTACAAAAAATCGATACCACTGCGACCGATTATACCACGAAATTCAGGATCCTACATTCCGCTGAGGGAATCTATGTGTTGATGCAGGGGACCGACAGGCTTGTGACAAGTCCCTTTGACGACGATTTCGAAGACCTTTATCTGGCAGATGTGTATGAAGTCTTCCTGCACCCTGATCCGAACTTCCCCGTGTACTTCGAGTATGAGATCAGCGCAAAGGAAAAGGAATTGGTGCTCATCATTCCGAACAAAGACGGGAAGCTGATGGGATGGCAACCCTGGAAATATGAAGGGAATCGGAAAGTGGTGAAAAAGACTTCCATCACCCACTCCGCGGATGGGATGACCGGATGGATCGCGGAAATGTTCTTCCCCTACCGGTTGCTGTCACCACTGCTTCTGCAATCGCCGACGAAAGGAACGGTGTGGAATGCGAATTTCTGCAGGCTGGACTATGACAGCGGAGGAATGATCAAATGGTCGTGGTCACCCATCCGACGACATTTCCATGAATACAAGGTATTTCAGTCGATTCGGTTCGAATAGCCGGATCACCAGGTCCGTTTTTGCAGGTATCGCTCCAGTTCGGGTCTGGAGATCCGTGGTTCTTCCGGATGCTTTTGCACCCATTCGAGAAATGATGTTTTGATTTCTTCCGTCCACTGGCTGTCGATCTGTCCGGCATTGAACCTGTCCGTCTTGAGCATTTCCTTGGAATATCGATCCCGGACGGCGATGAATTCCGCCATGCCCACGACATATTCCGCCATATGGGCAGGGATGAACAATACGCCTTCGCGCTCGGAAATCACAAGGTCACCTGGCATCACCACTGCCCCTCCGATGCGGATGGGTGTATTGAGCCCCATGAGCAGGAGACCATCGATGAAGGAGGGATGAAAATCCCGAACGAATGCGTTGAAACCCGGAATCCTGGCCAAGCCTGACAGATCGCGCACCGACCCGTCGAAGATCACCCCTGTGCCTGTCTTTGTGAATATCGATGTGCCGAGATTATCACCGATAAGGGTGCCTTGTGCGATCTTCCCGAAGGCTTCAGCGACATATACATCCCCTTTTTGGAGTACCTCAATCGGCCAGGCATTGGTATTCCCCTTGCGCCCCTCGCTGCGTCCACGGTCTTTTACCTGTTGTTCCACATCAGGTCTCGACGGCACATACCGGGCTGTCAAGGCCCGTCCTACCACCGGCACATCGTCATGCACCATCTTCCAATTGCCTTCGAACTGATGCTTGTATCCCTCATTGTCCAGCACCTGCCAGGCTTCTTCTATGCCTATCTTTTTTGCGCGCTCCACTAATGCATCCGGCACTTTTGGCCTGCCGTCGGTAAAGCGTTCGCCCTTCCAGGCAGCGGTGAGGAAGATCAATTCCTCCCGGGGAATCGTCTGAGCCCCTACAGCGGAACCCACAAGACAAGACAGAAAGATGAGGATCCGTTTTTTCATGTATACGTTTACGTTAGTTAGTTCGCATCACTGCAGGGGGATGATCTCCCGGAACTTCTGCGGATCACAGGCTATCGGTGATGCTGCGGGAAGATTTATTTCCCATGAATATGGCATCGGCTGGATCGGTTTCCCCATCACCATCACCCATGTCCCGGCATCTTTGCAACTGAAGCATGCCTGCGCATGGATCAACCTACAGATGCCTGCTGCAGGACTTCCCTGATGCGTGTGGCAACGACCTTGTCCTCCCCTTCCTTCAGCGACCATGCCGTGATGCTGAGGTTATCCTTACCGCCGACCACTTCGATGGAAGGGCTGCCTTTCCGCAACGCTTCCCGCAGTTGGTTGCCGTCGGTTTTGATGCGTGCCGGATCCCAGGTGAGGTTGAGGGTGGGGGTGACGTTTCCGAGGGTAGGATGGGTGATGGTCGTCGTGACACCTGCAACCGAATCCGCAGCGGATTTTATCCGGTCGATCCTTTGCTGAAAGACCCGGTATTCCTTGTCGTGGTCGATCGCAATGAATTCTTCCAGGGCGATGTACATGCCCAGGATCTCTTCTTTATTCACTTTCATACCCCGGCCGATCGTTTCGCCGCGGGGAGGCATGGATAAGCGGGCCGCTTCGATGATATCTTTCTTCCCCATGAGGATACCGGCGCTCTGCGGACCTCGCAGTGCCTTACCGCCGGATATGGCCACCCAGTCGAATCCCATGTCATTGAACCGCCAGAGGTTGGATACCGGAGGTACATCCGCCGCGATGTCGATGGTGGTGGGTATCCCGTATTTTTTTCCGATGGCCACCCATTCTTCATGTTGGATCATGCCGCGATCAGCGTTTATATGCAAAAAATGCATGGCAGCGGTCTGTGGGTTGATGGCTTTCTCCAGCTCTTCCCTTGTTTCGATCATGATGACCTTCACCCCGGCATTGGTAAGCGCCTGGTTATAACCGATGGCATGTCCTTTCTGGCAGATCACTTCCGTTTTCATACCCGTACCCTCGAGTTTTGGCAGCTGCCTTACCCTCACCGGATCTTTACCCGTGAGGATGCCCGCCATGCCGAGGGTCAGTGCGGCAAATGCACCACTGGTGACAACGGCAGATTCCGCATGGGTGATCTGTGCGATCCGCTCACCGACTTTATCCTGGAGGTCATCGAGCATGCAGAACTTATCCGAAGCATACCCGATGGCATCCATCGCTCCCGGCCGCATCAAGGAGGCCGTCATCGATGTGTATGTACCGGCTGCGTTGATGAAAGTGCGTACACCCAACTCCCTGAAATAATCACGCCGGGGCTTACCGGCGGATGTCAACATCGCATGCTGACCGGGTGCGGCGACAGCCTCTCCCAGGAATGCGGTCCCGGCTACCGGAACGATGCCCAGCATCTGCAACAATTTCCTACGTTTCATATGCTTGTCGGTTTTATTTACTGGGGATATACGCAATACAATCCATCTCCACCAAAGAATTACCAGGCACACCGCCGTAGGTTGCCACCGTGGTCCGCACGGGGGGCTTCTCCCCGAATCGTCCCCGAAAGACCTCGTTCATCTGCTTGTAATCACCCAGGTCAGCGAGGTATACATTGACCTTCAGTACATGCTTCATGGTGGTTCCTGCCTTGATGAGCTCCTTCTCGAGTTCGAGCAGGACATGGTCGGTGTGCGCTTTTATATCGCCTTCGAAATGCGCTCCCTTGCCGGCAATGAAAACCAATCCACCAAAAGTGGTGGAACCGGAAAAAAGGGGTATCTCCTGATCGGTCACTATATTCCGGCAGACTTTCTCATCAGCCTTCGGTTCAGCGGGCATAGCGGCTTTGGCCATGGCACCGATTCCTGTAAGCCCGATCATGGATGCGATGAATTTCCTAAAGACCGATCTTCTGGGTTCCCTGTTCATGTCAATCGAATTTGCAAGTGAGCTGTGTGGATAAAATTTAAATTACTTAATTCATTTCAAATATCCATATTCGTTTTTACGGATCTTTTTTTAGCTTTAAATACATAAAATCACGGATATGAAAAAACTGCTGCTGCTCCTGCCGGTCTGCCTGATCGCAAGTATGCTGAAAAGCCAGACCCCCGACTTTGATATCCTCATCAAAGGCGGCCGACTCATGGATCCCCGGAACAACATAGATGCGGTAATGGATGTCGCGGTGAAGGACGGCAAGATCGCCCGGGTGAACAAGAAGATCGAAGGCACGGCTAAACAAACGGTGGATGCCACAGGGCTCATCGTCTCGCCGGGACTCATAGACATCCATGGGCATGTGTTCCATGGCACCCAGGATGACCATTACCTGAGCGATGGCTTCACCGCCCTGCCGCCGGATGGTTTCACGCTGCGTGTGGGCGTCACCACGATCGTCGACTGCGGAGGGGCGGGATGGCGCAATTTCAATACCTTCAAGAAAAACGTCATCGATAAATCCACCACGCGCGTACTCTCATTCCTGAACATCGTTGGGCATGGGATGCGTGGCGGGAATTATGAGCAAGACCTGACCGATATGGACGCGAAGCTTGCCTCCAATACCGCAAAGGCGAACAAAGCATTTATCGTCGGATTCAAACTGGCACATTATGCCGGGCATGATTGGACGCCGACAGACCGCGTCGTGGAGGCGGGAAGGCTCGCGGAGATGCCCGTCATCATCGACTTCGGCGGTGCGAGGCCCGCACTCTCGATAGAAGAGCTTTTCATGAAACGACTCCGGCCGGGAGATATTTACACACATGCCTATGCAAAACTTGACGGATCCCGGGAAACCATCTTCGATGAGCAGGCCAACAGGATCCAGCCATATTTGCAACAAGCAAGACAACGGGGCATCATCTTCGATGTAGGCTATGGTGGCGCCAGCTTCAATTACTCACAGGCCATCCCGGCCCTGAAGGCTGGATTCTTCCCCAATACCATCAGTACCGACCTGCACACGGGCAGCATGAACACATCCATGAAAGACCAGCTGAGTGTGATGTCAAAGTTCATGCAGATGGGCATGCCGCTGCCGGAAGTCATAAAGGCCTCCACCTGGTCAGCAGCAAAAGCGATACGTCGCGAAGATCTCGGGCATATCTCCCCGGGTGCCGAAGCAGATATAACGTTGTTGAATATCCGAAAAGGAAATTTCGGTTTCTACGACAAGACTGGTTACAAGGTCAATGGCACGGAGAAGTTCGAGTGTGAGATGACCATCCGAAAGGGAGCCGTGGTATATGACCTCAATGGTCTTGCAAACCCCGTGTATGCACGGTAGTTTGTACATCCTGCCCACCCGCTTCTCATCGGGTATGGATTTTAATATCCCGGATCCTTGGGATCCGGGATATTCCGCTTCTGCACCAGCAAAAAAGGTCTACCGCGGATGCCCGTATGACATTCATCAGATCTGAGATCTATTTTTCGGGAAGCATGTCCTTCATCTTACGGTTACGAGGCACTTCATTGGCCGTGATGAAACCAGCGTTGTTCCCGAAACTTTGACGGATATACGTGAGGATGGCCGCTATCTCCGCATCCTTCAGGTAAGCATGTGCAGGCATGGATTCGTTATAGCCCACCCCATTGACGGTGATCGGACCTGAAAGTCCGTGAATGACCAATTGCATGAGGCGGCGTTTATCACCTGTCACCCAGTCTGTACCGGCCAGTGGCGGGAACCGGGATCCATCACCCTTTCCA
>JBIKIB010000096.1:0-10992 GCA_044361845.1 Chitinophagaceae bacterium
TCTTCTGCGACCTTGATGATTTTCCCGAAAAGGATGGGGTCGAAGAGCGAGAAGACGGTATTGATGGCTGCGAGCAGCAATGTGAAGGCTATCAGACCCTTATAGGGTTTCAGATAGCGCAGTAAGATCCTCATTGAAGTGTTCATATTCCCTGCAAAGAAACGGAGAACCTTGAGCTTATGCGTGAAAACATCAATTTTTACGAAAAGCCCACTTTGCCATTTCCTTCCAGGACGCCTTCTTTCCATACATCAGGATACCGGTGCGATAGACTTTCCCTGCGAACCATGTGGTCATCAGGAAGCCGCCTATGAGCAGCAGCATGGATAAACCGAGTTGCCAGTAGGGCACGGTTTCAGGCACACCAAATGGGATGCGTCCCATCATGACGATGGGGGAGGTGAATGGAATGATGCTGGCCCAAACGGCCATCGCACTGTTCGGATTATTCAAGCTGCTCGAGAGGATGATGAACCCGAAAATGATCGGCATCGTGATAGGGAGCATGAGTGACTGGGCTTCCTGTGGGTCTTCGTTGATGACGCTGCCGATCGCAGCGAAAAGTGACGCATAGAAGAGGTATCCACCAAGGAAATAGAATAAAAAGCAGAAGATGATAAGTCCCCAGTTGACGCCTTCCATGATCTGTGACTTCGCTTCGAGGAACTTGATGGCCATATTATCATTCGGCATGTTCTGCATTTGAGATGGATTGTTCCTTGCCATCTCCATGATCTCTGCCGGCACGAACAATTGCATCGTGGTCATCAAAAGCATGATCAGTCCGATCCATAAGAGGAATTGTGTGAGCCCCACTCCAGCGATACCGATGATCTTCCCCAGCATGAGTTCGAATGGCTTACAGGAGGACACGATCACTTCGGCGATCCGATTCGTCTTTTCTTCCATCACACCACGCATCACCATGGAGCCGAAGATGAACATGGTGATGTATATAAGGATGCCGCTGCCGAAGCCTATGCCGTATGCCAGTCCGGCATTTGATTCTTTGGTTTTCCCTTTATCTCCTGAAATTTTATTGTTCAGCCGTGCATGACTGTTACTGGCGCGGGAGATGGAGTCAAGCATGGTTTTGTCAATGCCGTTTTCTTCCAGCAGATGGTTTTCGATGGCCTTGTTCAGCTGGCGTTCGATGTATTCTTTGGGCGTTAGGCCTAACTGCTTTTTTGACAGCAGTTCGTAATCCCGAGCATTATTACCCTCCGGCAGATAGAGAATCCCATCGTAACCTTTGAGGATATAGTTGCTGCTGTCCACACCTGACGAGAAATCGAAAGCCACTTTCGAGCTGTCGCTGCGCAGATATTTTTCGAAATAGCCGGGGTCGTTGACCACGGCGATCCTTTGCATATCGACAGACTGCACTGCAAAGAATACCGATCCGAAGATGAACAGGATCATCATGATCGGCAGCAGAAAGGTTGACAGGATGAAGGTTTTGTTCCTGACACGGGTCAGGTACTCTCTCTCAATGATGATGCTTATCTTGCCCACTGGGTTTGATTTAAGGATTAATGCTATTGGATATCAATTGAATTGCCTGGCGGCCGGAGTCCCTTCCACGAGCCGTATGAATATGTCGTTTAGCGACGGAAGGATCTCATTGAACGAGTGAATGACGAGTCCCTTTTGCATGAAATACTGCAGGATATCGTTTGTGGAGAATCCTTCTTCTTTTTTAAGGATGAGTTCATGGTCAGTCCTCCCGACGAGTTGAAATAGATGAATCGCTGTGTGTTCCGCAAGGACCGGTTGTTCAAAGGAGATGCGGAAAAGGTTTTCCTTGAATTGTTGTTTGACTTCCTTCACGCTGCCATCAAGGATCTTCTGGCCTTTGTTCATGAGTATAATGTGGTCGCAGATCTCTTCCACCTGTTCCATGCGGTGTGTACTGAAGATGATCGTGCGTCCTTGCTGTGCCAGCCGGAAGATCTCGTCCTTGATCAGGTTCGCATTGACGGGATCCAGGCCGCTGAATGGTTCATCGAGAATGATGATCTCTGGGTCATGCAGCACGGTGGTGACGAACTGCAGTTTCTGGCTCATGCCCTTACTGAGGTCCTCCACTTTTTTGTTCCACCAGGTTTCCATCTGGAATTTGATGAACCAGTCTTTGATGCGGGCCATTGATTCCGTTTTGGACAAGCCCTTTAACCTTGCAAGGTAGAGGGCCTGTTCCCCGATCTTCATTTTCTTGTACAGTCCTCGTTCCTCTGGCATGTAGCCGATCTTATCCACATCCTTTTGTGGATCGAATGTATTTCCGTTGAACAGGATATTCCCTTCATCGGGGTAGAAGATGCCGGTTATCATCCGAAGCAGGGTGGTTTTGCCTGCACCATTGGGGCCCAATAGTCCGAATATCGAGCCTCTCTCGACAGTGAAACTGATGTCATCCACCGCTTTATGTTCGGAGAACTGTTTTTTCAGATGCTTTACTTCAAGGATGTTGTCCATATTAATATTGAAGTTGTATGATGGTGGAGGGTGTGAATCTAACATATATGTCGCTTTTTGTTTTGCGGAATTACACAAATGGGAAAAATCATCTTTTCCCACCGGCAACTGCTTTTAATGAAACCGGTCACCTATTGCAAGTGCACAATATTTATGAAGTGGTTTGTATCATATGGATTGTCTTTTGTGGGCTTATGTATTCGATCATACTCAATGTACCCATCTTTTCTGGATGGCTGCGGCGACTTTTTCACCATCCATGGCGGCACTGACGATCCCTCCGGCATAACCAGCCCCTTCACCACAGGGGTATAGGTTTTGGAGTTGCGGATGCAGCAGTGTATCCGGATCCCTGGGGATGCGTACGGGGGAAGATGTGCGGCTCTCGGTTGCCACGACCACAGCCTCTTCGGTCAGGTATCCCCTCATTTTTTCCCCGAAGGCGGTGAATCCCTTCCGCAGCGACTCATATATGAATCCGGGGAGGACTGTGCCCAATTCGGCGGGATGGATGCCCCGCAGGTATGAGCAATCCGGAAGGCGGGTGGAGATTTTTCCCCGGATCAGGTCCGTCATTCGCTGAGCGGGTGCAATAAAATTTCCTCCCCCTGCTTCGTATGCCAGGTTTTCGATGGTTCTTTGGAAGGCCAGCAAGAGCAGCGGATTTTTTTCGTCCATGTCACGGAATGGGGTGTGTTTATTTTCTGTCCGGAAATAGCGTAATGCATCCGTCTGGCTGACCTGTACGACCATTCCCGAATTCGCGAAGGGGTTATTTCTTTTAGATGGGCTCCATCCGTTCACGACGAGTTCTTTTTGGGAGGTGGATGCGGTGGCGATGATTCCACCCGGGCACATGCAGAAGGAGAATACACCCCTGGCAGACACCTGTTCGACGAGTTGGTATGAGGCGGGGGGTAATGCATCCGGTCTTGCTGTGCCTGTGCGGCAGTGGTATTGAATACCGTCAATGATCGCCTGTGGGTGTTCCACCCTGACGCCCATTGCCAGGGGCTTGGATTCGATCAGCAATCCTTTTTGGTGCAGGAGGGTGAAAATATCCCTGGCTGAATGTCCTGTTGCCAGGATGAATGCATCTCCCCGGAAACTGTCGCCGTCGGCAGTAGAGACGGATCGGATCTTGTCTCCCGGCATATCGATATCGACGACTTTTTTTCCGAAATGAAAGATGCCGCCGGCCTGGCTGATCTGTTCCCGCATGGCCGAGATGATCTGCGGGAGTTTGTTGGTGCCGATATGCGGGTGTGCTTCGAAGAGGATCCTTTGATCTGCCCCAAAATGCACAAAAAGGGAGAGTATCCGATCGATATCGCCTCTTTTAGCACTGCGGGTATAGAGTTTTCCGTCGCTGTAGGTGCCGGCACCGCCTTCTCCGAAGCAGTAGTTGCTTTCTTCGTCGAGGATGCCTTCCTTGTTCAATCTTGCCAGGTCCCGTCTTCTGGCACGTACATCTTTGCCCCGTTCCAGGATGACTGGCCGTATGCCTTGTTCGAGGCAGTGCAAAGCTGCGAAAAGCCCTGCCGGTCCTGCCCCGATGATGACCACTTGTTTCTTTGCGAGTCGGACATCGTGGAAGGTGAAACGCAGGGCTGGTCTTTGTGCGAACGGCTCGCCGATATATGCCTGCAGGGCAAGGTTGATCCATATTTGCCGGCTTCTGGCATCTATGGATTCCCGTAGAATATGGTATCCGGTGATGGAATGTTCCGGCATTCCGATCGAGGCGGCGATCATGCGCCGAATGGTTGTTTGGTCCTGTGCTTCTTCCGGTTTTACGCGGATAGTGATCTTTTTTTGCATGTTCAGGCAAATGCCAGGATGATGAATCTGTGATCAGAATGGCAGATCGTCCATATCTTCTGCTGAAGGTACATGGGTCGTCTTAGAAGTCTGCGGCCCGGATGTCAGGGTGATCGATTCGATTTTCCAGGCATCCAGGTTGGTGATGTAGCTTACCTGTCCGTTTCGTTCCCATCGGCCGCTGCGAATGTTGAAGCTTACTTTGACGATGGATTCAGGCTTATGTGGGTCCAGCAAGTCGATTTTTTCATTCTTCAGTTGGAATTTAAGGATATGGTTGTAGGTGCGGTCGCGGCCTACTTCGCTCGTCTCGATCAGAAATTCCCTGAAGCGGAGGGTATCTGACCTGGTGATCGTGTCAAATATCTCCACGATCCTGCCCTGAGCTTCATACGCCATAGCCTTTTATTTGCGGGTAAAGTTATTGCTATAAAATGGGAGCTGCGTATGGCTTTTTTTTCGATTTTTTTCGGGGTAACTTTACCCTCCCGCATCATTTACGCGCACAACATGAAACAGACCCTGCGAAATGCCTCAGCCTTGATCCTGTTTGCAACTTTTTGGGTATCCTGTGATCCTCATTATCGACCTCAGTCCATGCAATACGGGGGGTACAATATCTCGAAGGTCATCCCTGACTCTACTGTATCTGGATTTCTGGAACCGTATGCCCGCAAGGTGGGGGAGACCATGAACGATGTGATCGCTGAGTTGGGCACTCCTTTGCAGAAACAGCTGCCTGACGGAACGCTCGGGAATTTCCTGGCGGACTCATACCTTGCCATGGCGAGGGTGAAGTTCGACAGTTCCGCGCAGATGGCTTTTCTTAATAATGGCGGTATACGGCTTAACAGCATACAGGCAGGTCCTTTGCGCCGGGGAACCATTTATGAGGTGATGCCATTCGACAATCTGATGGTCATTTTGACAATCAAGGGTGATCAGCTGCTCGACTACCTCCATCATGTGGCGGCCGAGGGCGGCGGGGGGATTGCCGGGGTTCAGATGACGATCCGCGATAAAAAGGCGATGGGGGTGTTGGTGGGAGGAAAGCCGCTGGATCCCGGGGCCTTTTATACGATGGTCAACTCTGATTACACTGTGAATGGTGGCGGATACAGTGGGCTGAAATCACTGCCTGCGCGGCAGACCGGCTATTTATTGCGTGATGCGACCATCGACTATTGTGCCCGGTTCAGGGCTGCGGGAACAACCATCAAGATGTCAACTGATAAAAGGATCAAGAATGTCCAATAGAAGAAAGTTTCTGCGTGACGGCGGTCTTGCTGCCGCAGGTTTATTGTTTTCAGAGCCGTTGCTGTTTGCGCGTGAGGCGGCTCCTGACATCCGCAGGCTCACGATTCTTCATACCAACGATGTCCACAGCCGCTTGGAGGCTTTTCCGATGGATGGGGGTTCAAATGCCGGTAGAGGAGGGGTTGCAGCCCGTGCTGCAGTCATCAATCGCATCCGCCAGCAGGAAGCGCATGTGTTGCTGCTCGATGCCGGGGATATTTTTCAGGGTACGCCATATTTCAATATTTTCAAAGGGGAGCCAGAGATCCGGGCCATGTCGCTGATGGGTTATGATGCCGGGGTGATGGGCAACCACGACTTTGATGCGGGCATTGACAATTTTTCCAGCCAGCTGGCTGCACATGCCAATTTTCCCGTGGTCATGTGCAATTATGATTTCACCGGCACGTCCATGGAGCACCGGCACCAGCCTTATAAGATCATCCGGAAAGGGGATCTCAGGATCGGGATCACCGGTGTCGGCATTGAGTTAGAGGGTTTGGTACCTCAGGATCTGTATGGAAAGACAAGGTATCTGGATCCTATAGTCCAGGCCAATCGTCAGGCATGGATCCTTAAAAAGAAAAAAAACTGCGATATGGTCATTTGCCTATCGCATCTTGGTGATACCTACAAGGATAATAAGGTCAGCGATGAAGTGCTGGCAAAGGAGTCTGAGCACATCGATCTTATCCTTGGAGGGCATACCCATCGTTTCTTTGACGCCCCGCGTGTGTATAACAACAAGGCTGGCAGTCAGGTTATTGTGAACCAGGTGGGCTGGGCCGGACTTCGTCTGGGAAGGCTGGATTACAGTCTGGAAGCGACTGGGAAGAAAAATCTGCATAATGCTGAAGCGATCCCTATAGGTAAAATTATTGGGGATTAATTTTTTTTTTAATCACATCTACGGCTCTATATTCGCAACCCGATATAGAAAAAAACGAGGCTATTTTAATTGTTGGATAATCTGTGGAAAAATGGTTTTTTTTCTATACTTTGAGGTACAATACAACTCTTGAGAAGTTTATTACATCGCTGCATGCCGGCGAAACCATCATTCGATTAAAGTCCTAAAATCCAATTGTCATTCATCCGAGGTCACAGGCGGCAGAAGCTGTTAAGAATTGACCGGAGGCGTCGCCATCCAATGAAGAGCCAAATAATGTTTGGTTGTATCATTTTTAACTGCTCAAGGTTCAATGGAGAAAGTACACGAAAAAATTTGGAACAGCTGCCTTGCAATCATCAAGGATATTGTGGAATGGCAACACTTCAAGACATGGTTCGAGCCTATTCGTCCGGTAGCACTGAAAGAAAAGGTGTTGACCATACAAGTGCCCAGCCAGTTCTTTTATGAGTATCTGGAGGAGCATTATGTCAATCTTTTGGCGAAGACACTGAAAAGGGAGTTGGGCAAGGAAGCCAGGCTGGAATACCGCATCATGGTGGATAGTGGGAACGAAAAGAACAAGCCGCTCACCATGGATGTTTCAGGTCAGGGCTATAAGACCTACTCGAACAATGAGATGGATTTCCCATTGGTCATACACAATCCGGTAAAGAATCCATTTGTGATCCCCGGCCTAAAGAAGATGCAGGTTGACTCTCAATTGAATCCGATCTACACGTTTGATTCATTTGTTGAGGGTGACTGTAACCGTGTGGTGCGCCGTGCAGGGAAGACGGTGGCCGAGAAACCCGGCTCAACATCCTTCAATCCTTTGGTGATATATGGAGGGGTGGGTTTAGGGAAGACTCATTTGGCGCAGGCCATCGGCAATGATGTGAATCGTCTGCATCCGAATAAGGTTGTATTGTATGTGAGTTCTGAGAAATTCATCAACCAGTTTCAGGACCATTCACGGAATAATGCGATCAACGACTTCATTCATTTCTACCAGCTCATCGATGTGCTTATCATTGATGATGTGCAGTTCTTCAACCGTGCGGAGAAATCTCAGGATGCACTATTTGCGATATTCAACCATCTGCACCAGTCCGGTAAACAGTTGATCCTGACATCGGATAAACCGCCAAAGGATCTGGAAGGGGTTCAGGAGCGGCTATTGAGTCGATTCCGATGGGGGCTGAGTGCCGACGTTCAGGCGCCGGACTATGATACACGGATGGAGATACTGGAGAAGAAGATGAAGAATGACGGGTTAGAGATGCCCAAAGAAGTTGTCAAGTACATCGCATATAATATACAGAGTAATATCCGGGAGCTTGAAGGTGCTTTGATCTCATTGTTGGCACAGTCATCCCTTAATAAGAGGGAGATAGACCTTGATCTTGCCAAGAAAGTGTTGCGGAATTTCATCAAAACATCATCTAAGGAGATCACCATCGAAACGATACAGAAGATGGTCTGCGATTTCTTTGATGTGTCATATGACAAGCTTTTACAGAAGACCAGAAAGCGGGAGGTTGTACAGGCTCGTCAGATCACGATGTATCTGGCGAAGATCTTCACAAAGAATTCCCTAAAGACCATCGGTGAGCATTTCGGAGGCAGGGATCATACCACGGTCATCCATTCCTGCCAGACCGTAAAGGATCTGATGGATACAGACAATATGTTTCGGGAGAGTGTGATCGAATTACAACAAAAAGTGCAGCTGGCAGCCATGTGATTTTTAAGGAGGTTGTTACATATTATCAATCAATTCCCGCATGAGCGGGAATTTTATTATGATAGCAAAGGAGATCAGGGTTGTTGGAAAAGTGCAGCGTGTGTCTTTCAGGGCTGCAACCAGGGCTAAGGCGCTATCACTGGGGATCGTTGGCTGGGTTCGCAATAATACCGATGGTTCGGTTCAGATCAGGATCGAGGGGGAAGAGGCGATCATGGCATCCATGCTGGAATGGTGCAGGGTCGGCCCCCCTTTTGCAAGGGTTGACGTTCTTGAGGAGAAACCTGCACCGGTGGTGGGCTTTGAAGGATTTATGATAATATGTTGAGAGAAGCATGTAATTAGTTTTGGCATTTGCCTTCGGTGCCTTAAATTTGCCTCCTTTCGAGGCCGGAAGAATTCACCTGGTGAGGTGGATGAGTGGCTGAAATCAGTAGTTTGCTAAACTGCCGTACGGGTTAAACTGTACCGCGGGTTCGAATCCCGCCCTCACCGCTCAGTGCCGCATGGAATAGGTGTCGAACGCCATTTATTCTATGCGGTTTTCTTTTTTGAGCGCGTTTCGAGATCGAACTTGCTCGAAATCAGCAGGTAATGTCATACATTTGTTAGATATTGACATCTTATTGACATGTCTTGACGCAAAAAATAAATTTGAATAGACAATTTTACACACCAAGCATCGTTTCTTCTCTATAAGGCTAAAAAACAAGACCTTACCAAAAAACCACTTATTCTATGTCTACAGTCTCCGTTTCTTTCCCAAGCGTTTTTGAAGCGGCTTACGGGAACACCGAGAATACCGCAGCCTCACTTTTGACCGGGATGAAGATCAAGGTCGACAGTCAGTGGTATCTTGTTGGTGACCTGGCCCGTAAAAATGGCATCAATGCACAGCGTGTTGTGAACGCAGCACCGGACCAGATTGATTTCGAGATTCTATTCAAATCAGCGTTGCTGAATTGTGTAGACATAGTAGACAAGCCTTTTAATATCACATTGGGTCTTCCATATTCCACATATAATGCATATCGCCAGCCATTGCTTCGCATGCTGGAGCAGCGTTATTTCACGGTGGATTATAACAGTGAGACATACAAGACTGATGGTGGCGTACGCAGTGTGAACGTTGAATTGAAGAATTTCGATGTGATTCCGGAGATCGTCGGAGCAGTCATCGGCATAAAGAAGGGCAATCTCGTCACGGATAGCAATCCCCGGAACTTCATTGTGATCAGCCTTGGATATGGCACCGCTGAAGGTGGCATGGCTACGGATGATGGGTTGGTTCAGCGTACTTGTTTCAGTGTGCATGGTATCCGTTACGTGGTCAATAATGTACAGCGCGAGTTGAACAAACTCCACTATCTGGATATGAAGAATGAGTTCCAGCTGAACGATTCCCTGATGAAAGGGTTCATGATCGCCAGCCGAAAGCGCATCGATCTTCGTGATATGCGCAGGGAAATCATCTCTCAGTACTACAAGCAGGTTATCTCTCCGAATTTCAGGTCGCACTTTTCTGACCAAGACTTTGAGCGTTGCTCTGCGATCTACCTCGTAGGTGGCGGTATACTCTACAATGAGCTGAAGGAGCAATTCGAAGAAGAATTCAAAGGATTCCTTCCTGTTGAAGTTGTTACAGATCCTCAAAACGTGGCAAGCCTTGGCTACTACCACCACGCTATGAGCCTGAGTGGCGGAACCAGTGCCAATGCCATCGGACTAGATATCGGCAATTCATCAACGATATTCTCATACTATAAGAACTCCTGATCCGTCAGGCATCCAATCCCAATATCCTATATTCATGCCTTTAAAAAGGCATTTTGTGAAACCGAAATCCCAAGCCCATGTTAACATTATTCAGGAAACTGATCCCCGGTAAGGCGGAAGGTGCCCCCGATGAAAATTTCTTTATCAGCGCCGGACTACAATTCTATGGTGATCTTGTTGCCAAGGCCAGTTCAGGACGAATAGAAGGAAAATTCGACGGACAGATCATTGAGTGCAAGAAACTGATCATTGGGGCGAATGCCACTATAAAGGGTAATATTTTCGCACATGACATACTCGTGTATGGATATTGCGAGGGAAATATTTATGCATCCGGCGACATCAAAGTATTCGATGGTGCTGTCGTCCTCGGGGATATTCATTCTTCTTCACTGTTTGTTGATAGAAATGCGACATTCAGGGGTAATCTCCGAAAGCTGAAGCCGGAAGATTACGCAGAAATGACTGCCACCGAAAAGGATAGGATCATCCAGCTTCGTAAGAGTAACGTCTATAATATCCACAGCCTTAATGTCAAATTGGATGTGGAGAAGAACAAGGCGAGGCTTGTGGCGAATGGTACACCCACTGTGGAGGACGATCATGATCTTACCAAGATGAAGAAAGTTTCTGATCCCAGACCAACCCTCAGTGAATCCACAAAGCAGGAGAAATTCTTTGAACCAGGTGTGTCCAGTGCCCCAGACCCTCTGCCATCTGATGACAATAAACGCTGGTTTTAAACAACATACTTGTTGAATGTTATCTGAACGCCGGAAGATTTTTCTTTCGGCGTTTTTACGTCAATCCCCCATTCTGTTCACCTCTTGATAACGTTCACCTCAATTTGATGGTTTTCCCCGGCTGTAACTTTTTATCACTGATGTTGGGGTTGAGTTTTTTCAATGACCGAAGGGATATTCCAGTTTTCTTTGCGATCAAAGTGAGGTTGTCACCCTTCCTGATGGTGTAAGAAGATGGTTTC
>JBIKIB010000024.1:0-18851 GCA_044361845.1 Chitinophagaceae bacterium
ACGGCGGATTGGGCCGTTGGGATCGCCGGGATTTCCTGACCGGCTTCCGGATGCATCATCCTCAAGCTATCGGTTTCCTGGTTTGTGGATGTGATTGGATTGTTGTCCGTTTTTATGTTCGTAAGCGTAGATCCGGGATAACGTTCAGCCAGTAGGTTGTTTCTGTTCATACGAAGGGTATCGACCTTCAGTTTTTGGCCCGGTAGGTCTATCAACCATTCAGGATCGATAGAGAAGTCTTTGTATCGCACTTCAAAGTGCAGGTGGGGGCCCTGTGATCGTCCAGTATTGCCTCCAAGGCCTATGATGTCACCACTTTTCACGAAGCTGTTCAAAGATGCCTGTATTCGACTCAGGTGCGCATAGATCGTTTCCAGGCCGTTCAGATGACGGATAACCACACAATTTCCGAAACCGCTTTTGTTATATTGTGCGTACCTCACGATGCCATCGAATGCAGCGTAAACGTTGTTCCCCGTGTGGAGATGGATGTCTATCCCATGATGTTGTCGTCCCCATCTTCTTTTGTATTTGGAATTGACTTTCCCGTACCATGTGAGGGTGAATTGCTCTTTTTTACTGAGCAGGGGGAGCTCGATCTTTTCAGGGAGGTCTTCCAGGCGAATGGCTTCGTATGGGAATGTCTCTTTGTTATCCCAGCATTCTGTGAAGATGGGGTGGCAGCTGAGCATATCCACGATGAGCTGTTCTGTTGAATCTGATTCGGGCTGGTGAAGAGGTTTTGATTCCTGCGTGGCAGTGTCCCGGGGCGGGAATTTTACTGTCATATTTCCTGCGTGAGCGGATGTCAGCGATATGATCAAGAACAGCGTAATGATGATCCGGGTAAAATTGACCATGGTTCTGATGGCTGCGTGAGGATATCAGTTGCAGGACAAATGTAGGTAAATAATGCCATGATGTTGAAAATCAAAGCATAGGTATCAGTTGAGTGGTGCGCCGACTTGCAGGTCGCATCGGTGTCCGGGTTCTCCGTGTTTCGGGTTTAGTTTCACGCCAGTTTGTGGGGGTGGGGCAGGGGTGGGGGTCAATGGTGGCACTGGTGCATTGATGGCCGAAGGGTTATTCCCGGCTGGGGGCGGTGTGCTATTGAGTGGTGCTCCTTCGGGTATGTCGCAACGGTGTCCGGGCATGCCATGTTTAGGATTCAGCGCAGTACGAACTTCCTGCAAGGGTACTTGCTGGGATCCTGTACCTGCGGAAGGGGCCATGGGTTGATCTGTCACAGGAACTACCGGCGTGTTGCCTGGTTGCACAAGGGAAGGTTTTTCGCCCATATCGCAGGACGAAACGATCAATGCAGTCAACAAAATGGCGATCCGGGATTGCTTTTGTGGCGACATGCTGAATATTTTTTTTGAATGTACGAAAAGATAACATCTTTATCGTTAATTTCGCACCCCGACGGGAAGTAGCGCAGGCCGGTAGCGCACCTGGTTTGGGACCAGGGGGTCGCAGGTTCGAATCCTGTCTTCCCGACGAAACAAAAAAGCCTTCGGCGAATGCCGGAGGTTTTTTATTTGCCTGTCTTTCAAACAAGCTTGACGGGCATCCATTTAAAAGGAAGAAGTGAACGAATGGAGCAAGGCTCTTCGGTTTCGGACCACTTCTGATCTCCACAGGCAATCCTGTCTTTCTGACGTCAGGATATCGAGTATTTGCTATCCTTTTGTTTTAGATCTTCTTCGAACGAGGGATATCTGCGATCAATGATCTTCCTGATCAGAGCCATTAAAAATTACAAACGCTGGCATAGTTTTGAATCCAAATGATCGCGCGCAGGATCGCAGTAAGCTTATTCGTATGGTTTTCTTTTGGATTTGTAAAAAAGTATATCAACCAATTTTTAAGGGGCCCATTCCTTTTTTGATGGTATTTCAGATATGACTGGATGGTGGATTGAATGACTTCGAGTGGCTTGTATCCCATTTATGCGTCACATTTAAGCATCACGGCATGCTCATTCAATGGCCTGTGCATATTTGGAACTCAATGTTGCATGTATTTTCAGAAACCATTTCCACGGGCGGATAAATTTATGGTCTATTCAAATACAAGATCACGCCACAAGATCTGAAGCTATCTTCAATTGCGGACAAAATAAATATAAATGGGGGAGGATAAATATATGCATTGATGCTGAAATATCATTTATCCCTGTTGGGTTGTCTGATGGCAAAGTAAAACCCTGCACTGAAGATCAACGTGATGAGTCCGGCAAAGTATGGTATTATTTCAATCATTTTTCTTGCTATTGATCAGTTTAAGGTATATGCCAAATGCGAGTATCGAAGGAACCCAGATCCCGATAAAAGTACCATCTTCTTTTTCTCCGTTAAAATAGAGGAATTCGGAAAAGATGAGTGATAAAAAAGCAGCAGCAAATAAAAGTTTGTCAGTGATCGTGAATTTATTGAACATATTCAGTCTTTTAATCAATTCAATGAAGTTACTGTTTTAAATCCGCTCCACAATGATGTTTTAAGCCTGAAGGAATTAGGAACTTTATGAGTTTACGTGGTTTCAGGGGTTTTCTTTTTCATCTGCTCCCGTTTCCCGGAATTCTTTTAGGTCAAGGACCTTCCTGATACTCTCTAAAAAGGCATATATCACCCGATATTGGTAAAAAGTGATGGCAGATCTACTCTTTAAGACTTTATTTCGATGAAGGATTTTGTCTCTGGTTGTGATGCTTCCATCCAGTTTTCACACCGTTTGCAAGTGGGATCAAGTATCCACTTGTGGATATGAATACCTGCAGGATATTCTATCAAGATTTTTTGAAAGCAATTCAGGGTATCTGAAAATTGTATTGACTGTCACGGCATCTTTTTCGGGCATCATGAAGTTGATGGACATGACGATGTTACACATCTTTCATTTTCCCAAGGGACGGCTCCATGAAGTTCATTGGCAGTCTCTGGCATATGTGTAATTGACTATCGCCATGATCCGGAAACCGTTATGGTCATCTTTTTGCCTGGATAGTCCAGATGGTTTCAGGATACCTTTACGGGACGATGGGTTTTTCCTGTCCACTCAGCGGAGATGGCTTGTTCATGAAAAGCGATTCCCCTTACTATTCATGGGAACCATGGTAGCGATCGGAACATCTCTTTGCTGTCAGGGTCGTGATATCGTGCGAATTTTATATTTATTCTGGTTTTAGATATGATCGAATCGTCAATCTTTAATGCAACGAACGGAAAACCCAACGGCTCTGTCACTAACGTTAATGAGTGCATTACTGGCATCTGTTATGTAGAGATATTTCGACATAGTACCGGTTGTGGTACTGGACCAGTAGCCGCCAACTGTATTTACGTTGCCAAGTGATCCGCCGAAATAGCCACGAAGACCTGCCATGGTCAGTTTCAGGGGAGATCCGAATGCACCGGCAGCACTGTTACTGCTCCAGTTGATCCGCTCTGTATTCAGTTCAGTCTCCGTTGGCAGTCGATATCCGCTTGGACAGGGGTTGTTCACGCCATTTCCACCCTGCCATAAGGCGCCATTCTGTGGGCTTCGCCAATCGTTAGGGGTACTGGGAGCCAAAATGAAGCTGCCGCTGCCGGCATTGTCTGAGGAAGATAAACTGCTTGATGTACCCGAATTTCTATTTTGATGGTTATCATCGCCACGGCCCCACTGAAATAAATCACCATAACCGGCGGCGTCTGTGGTGGATACTGCAACCTGGGATGCACCGAGGTTTCTATCCAGCCAGCATTTATTATTGGCCCCAACCACGGTGCCATAGGTTACGGTTGATCCCTTGTAGGTAAAGGTGACCGTACTTGCCCCACACTGGAACACGGGTAGTGCAAGCGTACATGTTTGACCGCCGATGTTAAGGGCAAAATTTGCTGTTCCATAACTGCTCGGAGTCCCGGAAATACTATAGGACAATGTGCTGTTACCAGTGGCAAAAGTTCCAGGGGGGAGCGTTGCTGTTAATCCTGAAATGCCCGTTGAGGTTACAATCTGACCTGGATGTGTTTCTCCATTTCCACTGCCTCCGGTGTATGACACAGCAATCGTGACGCCGCTGGCTGCAAGACCTGAGGTTAAGGATCCCGTGATGGCAGGAGCGCCGCAGATCAATGCAGAAACGGATCCTGCAATGATGGTGGGGCACATTTCTCGCCATTGCGTTCCATTGTATACATTGATGCATCCACTGGTCGTATTGTAAATGATCAAGCCTTCGGCCGGAGAACTTATCAAGTTGCGTTCCCCAATTGTCATCCGTGGCGGAAGGAAACCTGAAGTAGTGGAGCTTACATCCAGTTTTGCCGAGGCATGGGGATTGATGGTTCCGATCCCTATTTGTGCTTGGGTATAAACCAGCAGATGTATGAGTATGAATAAAAAGAATGAATGTTTCATAAACAAGGTTAATTACGATAGGATTTTTCTTTTTTTAACAAATTACCGATAAATCCGGGTTTTTGAAATTGTGTAATCGCGTCGCTAAGTTTCATCCATGGTTGTCATACATTTTTTGGAAATCATCATTTTTTCTTGTTGTGATGGGGCATACATTCCAATAAGCCTCAGATGCTGTCGCTTGGGACCCTTCACCCACAACTCCCATGTCTTGCACCTGTAAGCTGCCATCTGCCGATTCAGTTTTCTATCAGGCGCAAGCGTGTAAAAGCATTGTTCAATGACACACAATTTCGGGATTTCCAATTTTTAACATCAAACGTCATCTGGCCGTCTTTCAGTATACTTTACGATATCGTTTTCAGAGATTTTCGCACCACTCGTCCTTTCCGGCTTTGAACGAACCTCCTTATTGCCTAATTTCCAAGAAAAATATCATCCACATGAAAAGACTCGCGCTCGCGTTTTCATTGTTCCTTTGTCTGCAGACACAGGCACAGTGGGCTTCCCTGTTCAACGGGAAGGATCTGAAGGGCTGGAAGCAGCTCAACGGAAAGGCCAAATACGAAGTGGTGAATGGTGTGATCGTCGGAACAGCCGTACCGAAAGAGCCGAACTCATTCCTGGCAACAGACAGGGACTACCAGGATTTCATCCTGGAACTTGAATTTCAGGCTGACAGCACCATGAATTTCGGAATCCAGTTCCGCAGCGAGAGCAAGCCGGAATACAATAACGGCCGGGTTCACGGATACCAGATGGAGATCGACCCTTCAGCCCGTGCCTGGTCTGGCGGTATCTATGACGAGGCCCGCCGTGCCTGGCTTTATTCACTGGAATATAATCCCTCTGCTGGCAAGGCTTATAAGAAAGCCGGCTGGAACCACTACCGGATCGAATGCATCGGCAAGGAAGTACGCACTTTCGTGAATGGCGTTCCGGCTGCGCATCTGGTAGATACCCTGGATACCAAGGGGTTCATCGCCCTGCAGGTTCACCAAGTGTATAAGCCGGAAGATGTCGGCAAGCAGATCAAATGGCGTAACATCAGGATCCAGACGAATAATGTGAAATTCTCAAAGGATCCGGGCATCTTCATCGTCAACCTTAATAAGAATCAGGTTTCAGATGCGGAGAAACGCCAGGGCATGTCTTTGTTGTGGGATGGGAAGACCACGACTGGTTGGCGCGGGGCTCAAAAGACCAATTTCCCGGAGAAGGGCTGGGAGATCGATAATGGGATACTCCGGGTCTTGTCTTCAGGTGGTGCGGAGTCAAGGAATGGCGGAGACATCGTCACGGAAAAGATGTATGGAGCATTTGAGTTACAGTTTGAGTTCCGCCTCTCAGAAGGTGCCAACAGCGGCGTGAAGTATTTTGTCACCGAGCAGGAGAACAGTGGTGGTTCCGCCATCGGGCTGGAGTATCAGATACTCGATGATGAAAAGCATCCGGATGCGAAGATGGGCACTGCGGGAAATCGTACGATAGGATCCTTATATGACCTGATTCCGTCCATTAAAAACAAGCAGGCTTTACGTAAGATCGGCGAATGGAATCGTGGTATGATCCGGGTTCGTCCCGACAACCATGTCGAGCATATCCTGAACGGGTATCGTGTCGTTGAATATGATCGTGGCAACCAGATGTATCAGGCATTGGTGGCGCGCAGTAAATATGAGAAATGGAAGGATTTCGGCATGGCGCAGAAGGGCAGGATCCTGTTGCAGGACCACGGTGACAGGGTGGAGTTCAGGTCGATCAAGATCCGGGAACTATAATTTCAATTCAAATAAGTACAAAAATATTTTTGCAATGGGAAGCAGAAGAAAATTCATTGGCCAGTCTGTGAAGGCAGCGGCGGCCACCTACATCGGAGCGATGGGCATGTCTGCGAAGTCGTATGGCCGCATCATGGGTGCGAACGATCGTGTTGGTGTAGGGGTGGTGGGCTTTTCGGATCGATTCCGGTCGTCTTTGTTGCCATCTTTCTCCAATCACCACAAGGAGTTGAATTTCGATATTGTGGCCGTCTCGGATATCTGGTCGGTGAGAAGGGATGAGGGGAAGCGGGTTTTATCCGCAGCTATGGGGCATGATGTCGCGGCCTGTGTCAACAATGATGCGTTGTATGATAACAAATCCGTTGACGCAGTGATCGTCGGCACGGCTGATTTCCAACACGCGCTTCATTGCATTGAAGCGGTGAAGGCCGGCAGGGATGCTTATGTGGAGAAGCCTTTTGCGGAGACCATGGCCGATAACCGTGCGGCGTTGAAGGCTGTGAAGGAGACTGGAAAGATCGTCCAGGTGGGATCGCAGCGGCGCAGCGGCAATAACTACCATGCAGCAAATGATTTCATCAGGAATGGAGCCTTCGGTGATATCACGATGGTCGAGCTCACCTGGAATGTCAACCAGCCCGGTCGTTGGCGCAGGGCTGAACTCGTCAGTAAGATCCGGCAAGAGGATACTGATTGGAAGCGGTTCCTGATGAATCGCCCCGCCGATCGTTGGGATCCCCGTAAATACCTTGAGTTCCGGCTATTCTGGCCTTATTCCAGTGGTCTTCCCGGTCAATGGATGTGTCATCAGATCGACACCGTGCATTGGTTCTCCGGTCTGAAGCATCCACGGAGCGTGGTTGCCAACGGAGGGATATACATGTGGAAGGATGGCCGCAGCAATTGGGACACCATCACGGCGGTCATGGACTACGGTCCGCAGGATGACATGACGAAGGGCTTCCAGGTGAATTTCACATCCCGGATGCATAATGGTGAAGACAAGCCTTCGGAGATCTATTATTCTAACGGGGGTGAGCTCAACCTCATCACCAACAAGATCTCTTCCCGTGGCGGCCTCACCAAAAAGTTCGCTGACGCGATGCAGATGAAACCGAACCTGTTGCCGGATCGGATGTTGGTGGAGAATGCGACGGAGGTCGTCACGTCGGCCAATACCGGTGGAGACCCACTAACGTCTGCGCATATGCGCAATTGGATGGAGTGTGTCCGCAGCCGCAAGCAGCCCAATGCACCCGTCGAGGCCGGTTACACCCATTCCATCGCAAGCATCATGACCAATGCTGCCGCGCGTACGGGGCAGAAAGCGACCTTCGACGAGAAGACGCAGGAAGTGATGGTGGGAGGTAAGGCTTTTACATACTGACCATTGTACGAATATGCTGAAGGTATCAGGGTTTCAAGCGCCGGAGAAAGCAGTTGCTTCAGGTGTTTGATAAAACCCTGATACCTTTTTTCATGAGATGCCCGCGAGCTCCAGGCTTATTTTTTTCAGTTTTACAACCTCCATGCTTTCCACGATCGGGTCTGGCATGAGGATCAGTGAAGTGTTATTTTCTTTCCACCAATTGCCATTTTTGAGTGCCGTGAATGGCAGGATGCCGATCAGGTATTTCCTTTCTGCATCGGAGTGCCATTCTTCGAGGGTCTCGAATTGTTCTTTGGGAAGTGGAATGGCGTTGTCCATGCTCAGGTACACGCGCAGGTAGAAATCGTCTGTGAGTTCAAGTGGTTTGTGATGGTATTTTTTCTTGTACTCGTACCGGTATTGGTACCGCAGTGCGGCGATATCGCTCAGTACGGCTGACGCGGTCGGAAAGCTGCCGGCTCCCTTGCCATAGAAGAACTGTTTGTCCGCGAATCCGCTCTCGATGACCACTCCGTTGTATTCATTGCGAACGAATGCGAGGTGGTCGTCCTGCTTCACGAATTGAGGGAGCACGAATGCGGCGACCTTTCCGTTCCGGAGTTTCTGTGCCTGTGCCACCAGTTTGATATACTGATTCTTTTCTTGAGCGACAATGGCATCCGAAAGTTTGATGTGTTGTATTCCGTTGCGGATGATCTCACCAGGGGCCTTGATGATCCCGTATGCATGCGCGATCAGCAAGGACCATTTGTTCACGGCATCCCATCCCTCGACATCCAGGGCGGGGTCGCTTTCGGCGAAGCCCAGCTGCTGGGCGAGGAGCAGTGCGGATTTGAAGTCAAGGTTGTCTTCGAACATCCTTGTGAGGATGAAGTTGGTGGAACCGTTGACGATACCCCTGATAGAGTGAAGAAGATCATTGTCATAATACTCCTCCAGGTTCCGGATCACCGGTATGGAGGCGCATGCGGAGGCTTCGTACAGGAGGGACCTTCCGGTCTCTTCCTGCAGTGCCAGCAGGGCTGGAAAATTCTCGGCGAGCATTTTCTTGCTCGCGCTGACGACATCCTTCCCGTTCTTTAGCGCGGCCGTCACGATCTGATATGCCGCTCCTGTTTCATTGATCACTTCCACGATCACGTTGATCTCCGGATCGTTCAGCAGCACATCCTTGTCAGTTGTGAACAAATCGGGCGGAGCATTCCGGTCTCTGCCGGTATGCTTCACACACACTTTCTTGATGGTCGCATTCAGCGAAGGGGTTTGCTGCAGTACACGGTACAGCCCTTCGCCCACGACGCCGAATCCGAAAAGACCGATCGTCAGTTTTTTATGTGTTTCCATGGTATTTCATTTTGTTGTTTTTATTCAGCGGTTGACATGACCGATCCAAGAAATGGGCTGATGATCCTCTCCAGTTTTTCGTATTCCAGCAGGAATGCGTCATGTCCATAGTTTGATTCCAGGAGTGCGAATGCACCATCAGGCACCTGCCGGGCGATATATTCCTGTTCCTCCGGAGGGTAGAGCAGATCGGTGTTGATGCCGATGACAAGGGTCTTGGCCCGTATCGAAGCGAGTGCTTCGTGTACGGTTCCCCGTGAGCGACCCAGGTGATGCGCATCCATCCCTTTCGTGAGGGCGTGATAGCTGAACGCGTTGAAGCGAGCCGCCAGTTTTTCACCCTGATACCGCTGGTATGATTCACTGCGGAAATCTTCCAGTCTTTCGGGATCATCCTGTTGTGTGGCCGCGTAGGTGCGATAGTGCCGGTAGCTGAGTAATGCTATGGATCTTGCCACTTTCATGCCGTTCAGTCCTGCATCCGGTCGGTTATCTTTCCAGGTCGGGTCCGCTTCGATGCACATTCTTTGTGATGCGTTGAAGGCTTTCCCCCAGGGCGAATGAAAGGCGTTGGTGGCGATGGGTATGATCCCTGCGAACCGCTCCGGCTCCTGCGTGGCCCATTCGAGGAGGACTTGTCCACCCATCGACCCGCCGATGCCGATGACGATCCTGTCAATGCCAAGTTCAGCCCTCAGTTGGGTGAAAGATCTGGCCATGTCGCGGGGTGTGAAAAAGGGGAAGTCTCTGTAGTATGGCTTTTGTGTCGTTGGGTCGGTATCCAGTGGCCCTGTGCTTCCGTAGCAGCTGCCCGGCATATTGACACAAACGATACAGTGTTTTTCGGGATCGAACAGCTTCCCGTCACCCACGATCCCGGACCACCATTCCATCGGGTCGCTGTTGGCCGTGAGTGCGTGGAAGATCCATATCACGTTGTCTCCATCCGCATTCAGCGATCCATGGATGGTATAGGCCAGCCTGAAGCCGGGGATCGTGATCCCCGACTCCAGTGTGAATGGCCTTGCATATTCGAATATCTTCGGTTGCATGTCAACGTTAGTTTGTCATTCAGGCTTCAGGACACTTTTTCGAAAGCCTGCGTGAAATCCGCTTTTATATCATCGATGTGCTCGATGCCCACGCTCACCCGTATCTGGTTGGGCAACACACCTGATGCGGCTTGTTCCGTCTCCGACAGCTGTTCATGGGTGGTGGTCGCCGGGTTGATGACGAGCGTCTTCGCATCACCGACATTGGCAAGGTGTGATGCTAATTTCAGCTCGTTTATGAACGCCGCCGCTTTTTCTTTTCCGCCACGGATGCCGAATTGCAGGACTCCGCCGGACCCTTTGGTGAGGTATTTTTTCGCCAGCTCATGGTAAGGACTGGATGTAAGCCCCGGATACCAGACGAACTCCACCTGTGGATGGGTTTCGAGCCATTGGGCTAGCGCCAGGGTGTTCTGCACATGCCTCTCGACACGGAGCGACAGGGTCTCCAATCCCTGCAGCAGCATGAACGAGTTGAATGGGCTGATGGCCGGCCCGAAATCGCGCAGTCCTTCGACCCTTGCGCGGATGATGAAGGCGATGTTGGGCAGGCCAAGTGGATTGTTGAAACCGAAAACATCCCAGAATTTCAATCCGTGATATCCTTCAGATGGCTCAGTGAACTGTGGGAATTTACCATTGCCCCAGTTGTAGTTTCCGCCATCGACAATGACGCCGCCAACGGATGTACCATGACCTCCGATCCACTTGGTAGCGGACTCCACGACGATGTTGGCTCCGAGTTCAAGAGGTCTCGCCAGATAGCCACCTGCGCCGAATGTATTGTCAACGATCAGGGGCAGGTCGTATTCCTTCGCCAGTGCAGCGAATTTCTCGAAGTCCGGAACGTTGAGCCTTGGGTTTCCGATCGTCTCGAGGTAGATGGCTTTTGTGTTATCATCGATCAGGGGGCGGAAGCTTTCTGCGTTATCGCCTTCTGCAAATCTCGCGTCGATGCCCAGCCTTTTAAAGGCTACTTTGAATTGGTTGTAGGTGCCGCCATAGAGGTAAGAAGTCGTGACGAAATTATCACCAGCCTGCAGGATATTGTTCAGTGCGATGAATTGTGCCGCCTGTCCGGACCCTGTTGCAAGGGCCGCCACACCGCCTTCCAGTGCTGCGATGCGCTTTTCGAACACATCCGTTGTAGGGTTCATGATCCTGGTGTAGATATTCCCGAACTGGCGAAGGCCGAAGAGGTTAGCCGCATGCTCGGCGTTATCGAATCCGTAGGATGTTGTTTGGTACAAGGGTACTGCCCTGGATTTTGTGACGGGGTCGATCTCCTGCCCTGCATGCAGCTGAAGTGTTTCGAAATGTAATGTGCTCATGGTTCTGTTTTTGTTTTGATGAAGTTTTAAAAGTCTATTGAACCGATAGACAAAACAGTGCTGCAACAAGTCCGGCCGGGGCCTTGTCTGTCACTATCATGTTTTTTCGGAATGCCGGTGATCCTTTGGGAGTCTTGTCCAAGTTGACGATCGCCGTTCGAAGGGGGAAAAGAAAAAGCCCTTCCGATGGTCAGAAGGGCTTCGATATATTGATCTTGTATATGTAAAGCTTGGATCTGACTTATCTGCCTTCTGTTGGGACAGAAGATGGAATTGGCACCTTTTCCACCGGAGCGGAGAGGTTGTCAAGGCTTCAACGGGCCATAACCCTAAGCCTTTCTGGATAAGAATACCAAAGAACTTTTACAAAATTAGGCGTACGGAGGGATATCATCCAAAAAAAATTTCTCTTTTTTTTCTCCGTGCAGTTTCCGGGAGGAGGGAAATTGGGGATGCTTCTTCCCTTTGTTGAGTACCTTTGGGTGTACGTATCAAATAGATCAGCAACATGCAGGATGCCATCGAAGTATTGGGTGCAAGGGTGCACAATCTGAAGGATATGGATATTTCCATTCCTAAAAACAGCCTTGTGGTGATCACAGGGATCAGTGGGAGTGGGAAGTCATCCCTGGCCTTTGACACCATTTTTGCGGAGGGACAGCGACGGTACATGGAGACTTTCGGGGCCTATGCCCGTCAGTTCATCGGGGATATGGACCGGCCGGATGTGGACAAGATCACGGGACTGTCTCCGGTCATATCCATTGAGCAGAAGACCACCAACAGGAATCCACGTTCTACGGTCGGTACGATCACGGAAGTGTATGATTTTCTCAGGCTTTTGTTCGCACGGATCGGCGAAGCGTATTCCTATAACACGGGCAAGCGGATGGAGAAGTTCAGTGAGGAAGAGATCGTGGCGGATATTTTCGGGAAGTTCAGCGGCAAGAAGATCGTGCTACTGGCTCCCCTTGTCCGCGGACGGAAAGGTCATTACCGTGAGTTGTTCGAAGACATGCGCAAGAAGGGTTATCTGAAGGCGCGTGTCGATGGTGAGGTGTTGGACCTGGTTCCGAAGATGCAGGTGGATCGTTACAAGATCCATGACATAGAGTTGGTCATCGACAGGATGCAAGTGACGCAGGAGATGCGTGTCCGACTGGGGCAGAGTCTGCAGAAGGCGATGCAGACGGGGAAGGACCTTGTGTTCGTGCAGGCGGGTGAGTCGTCGAAGGTCGTCCAGTACAGCAAGCAGCTGATGTGTTCTGAAACGGGTATCTCTTATGAAGAGCCTTCACCGAACATGTTCTCCTTCAATTCTCCTTATGGTGCATGTCCGCATTGCAAGGGAATGGGACAGATCTTCCGGGTCGATCCGGATTCGGTTATTCCTGACCGTGAGTTGTCTGTCGAACAGGGTGCCATTGCTCCGTTGGGCGAGGCAAGGGAGGCCTTTGTGTACAAGCAGGTGGAGCAGTTGTCGAAGAAGCATAAGTTCAGTCTGAAAGTGCCGGTCAGGCAGTTGTCGGAATCACATCTGAACATCATCCTATACGGAACAGAGGACGCTCCCGGGGAGCTGGAGGCGATGCCTGACGATGTTGCGGTGCCTCTTGAAAACGAGTATGAAGGGGTGGTTCGCATGGTGATCCGCTGGTTCAATGACAGCAGTAGTGATGCCATCCGTGAATGGGCGGAGAAGTTCATGCAGCTTTCGGATTGTCCCACATGTGCGGGTACCCGTCTGAAAAGGGAAAGTCTTTGGTTCAAGGTAAACGATAAGAATATTTCCGAGTTATGTGACATGAATCTTGACGATGTGGCATCATGGTTCAGCAGGATCGAAGAATCGCTGAGCATGAAGCAGCAAACCATTGCTCGAGATATTTTGAAGGAGATCCGGGAGCGTACGGCCTTTCTGCTCGATGTGGGACTGAATTATCTCACCATGAACCGACCGACGCGCACCCTCAGCGGCGGCGAGTCGCAGCGGATCCGACTGGCAACACAGATAGGGTCGCAGCTTCAGGGTATCACGTACATCCTGGATGAGCCATCGATCGGATTGCATCAGCGCGACAACCAGCGGCTGATCACGGCCTTGAAAAATCTAAGGGATATTGGCAATAGTGTGCTGGTGGTGGAGCACGACAAGGATATCATGCTGGCTGCCGATCATTTGATAGACATCGGTCCGCGTGCCGGAAAGCATGGTGGAAGGGTGGTGGCGCAGGGTACTCCTGCGGAAGTGCTTCGGTCAGGCTCGGAGACGGCGTTGTATTTGTCGGGAAAGAAAAAAATCGAGATACCTGCAGAGCGGAGGAAGGGCAATGGTCATACGCTGGACTTGCTGGGTGCATCCGGCAATAACCTGAAGGGGGTGGATATATCCATTCCGTTGGGTACGCTTGTCGTGGTGACCGGGGTGAGCGGAAGTGGAAAATCGACGTTGATCAATGAGACGTTGTATCCGATCCTAAGTCAACATTGTTATGGATCCAAGGGGGTTCCGATGCCATACAAGGCTGTCAGGGGACTCGAGTATATTGATAAGGTCATAGAGATCGACCAATCACCCATCGGGCGGACGCCGCGCAGCAATCCGGCGACGTATTGTGGTTTTTTCACAGAGATCCGTCAGTTGTTCGCAGCCGTACCGGAAGCGAAGGTCAGAGGATATGCACCCGGACGATTTTCGTTCAATGTGAAGAACGGGCGTTGTGATGTATGCGAGGGTGGGGGTATGCGTGTGATCGAGATGAACTTTCTTCCGGATGTGTATGTACCCTGCGAGAAATGCAACGGGAAGCGCTATAACCGGGAGACGCTGGAGATCCGGTACAAGGGAAGATCGATCAGTGACGTGCTTGACATGACGGTAGAAGAGGCGGTGGAGTTTTTTATATCGGTGCCATATCTGTACCGGAAGATCAGGATGCTGAATGAAGTGGGGCTTGGCTATATCACGCTTGGGCAGTCTGCCGTGACGCTGAGTGGTGGAGAGGCGCAGCGGGTGAAGCTCGCCACTGAACTTGCAAAAAAGGACACGGGAAAAACGTTTTACATACTGGATGAACCCACGACCGGTCTTCATTTCCAGGATATCGGCCATCTGTTGGATGTCCTTCAGAAACTGGTTGGGCGCGGCAACAGCGTGCTCGTCATAGAACACAACATGGATGTGATCAAGGTTGCCGATCACATCATCGACTTGGGTCCGGAAGGCGGCCATGGTGGCGGCAAGCTGTTATACCAAGGCAGTCCGGAAGGCTTGTTGAAAGTCAAAGCCAGCCACACGGGTCTGTTCTTGCGGCAGGAGCTTTTGTGATGTGAGATCCAGTCAGTCCGGTTTGTTCTGTGAGGAGGCTTTCATCCTGTCTGATGGTCTTTCGTGCCGTTTTTCTACCTTAAAATCTTACCACCGGGCACCTGATGCGGTTCTTGGCCCCACGCATATAACCGCTTTCATTGTTGCCCAGTCGGATACCGAGTTTGAGGGTGCTGGAGTAGTATGAATCGTCATTGAGGGATTCGCCGCGCATTTCATTGCCGGTGAATGCCGAACGTGTGTTTGATTGCACGGAGAGGTTTGACATATTCGCCATCTTTATCGCCAGTTCGGCGTTGAAGGAATTCTGTCCGAAGTAGTCATGGAAATGTTGGTCGGGTACGTAGCGCGTGCTTACGTCATCGATGTAGTCGGTGAAAGTGCTTCTTACGAGTACTTCCAACCCGATGTTGAATCGGTCGGATAGGAAGTACTTGAATCCGATCCCGTAGGGGATGTTGACTTCCGTCAGTTTATATTCTTTTTTCTCCGGGTATTGCGGCATGCCCTGTCCTTCGGTCCGGAGCGGTTTGAGGTCAACCCATGTATGGTTGCCATTCGGGTCGACGTAAGTCCCTTGTGGGTTGAATTTGAAACCACCGACACCGATCATGAGGAATGGTCTGAATTTACGGAAGAGGTCGTATGGATCCGCTTCGAAGAATACTGTGGGGTAGAATTCCGCTGAGAGGAATACTTCCTGCAGGGGTGAGCGGAAGTGCAGGTTTCTTTCGATCCGGGTGAGCTCATGACCTCCGCGGGGTTTGATGATGCTATCGGCGCCTTCGAGCCTTCCGATGTTCACTGCCAGCCGAAGGTTCAGGAATGGTTGCGGAGCATAGGAAAGATATACCCCCTTCATGATGCGGGTGACTTCTATGTTGTTGTCTTTGATGAATGGGGTTCCCCTGCCGAGGTTTCCACCGAGGTCGCCGAGGAAGTTTGAGGGGCCTACGGCTATGCCGGCTTCGAATTTTGATTGCGCATACAGGTTGGATATACCAAAAAGCAGATGGATGAGGCATAGGCATGCCAATGCCCGTGTGGGCGGGATAAAATTCAGTTTCATGGGGTACGGGTTGATTATTCGATGGTATCGGACGTAGCAATAACGCTATCAGAATAAATTTATTTTACTCCGGGTTCGTTATGTTATCCACATGAACTGTGATTTTTACGTGCATTATTGGGGGCTCAGGATCATTTCTATGTGGAGGATATCATCTTCCAGATAGGTATCGCTCACCTGTCGGAATCCGAAGGATGCATAGAATTCTTTCAGATAGAGTTGCGCGCCGATCCGGATATCCCGGTCTCCGAATATCCTTGTGCATTCGGTGATGGCGGTCGCCATGAGCTTTCTGCCATGACCTTGCCGCCTTGCATCCGGGGAGGAGACGACCCTGCCGATGGAGGCCTCGTCATAGGATAAGCCGGGTGGTAACAGCCGCGCATAGGCGGTCATATTTTCATTTGACCAGCCCATCAGGTGGAGGCATTGTTGGTCTTTATTGTCAAGATCCAGGAAGACGCATTGTTGTTCCACCACGAATACTTGTGAGCGCAGCCGCAGGAGCTGGTAGAGTTCTTCTGGGGTGAGTGCCTGAAATGGTTTCAGGCTCCAGTGCATATCCTTTTCCATGGATCTTTTGCTTTTTTTGGGTGATATCCCTATCCTAGTACCCGTATTTATCCTTCCATCGGTCCTTCAGGAAACGGCGCATCTCTTCTTCTCTGGCGTTGTTGCCGGGAGTGAAGATCGTGGTGCCGGCAATGCTGTCGGGCAGGAATTCCTGCCTGGCGAAGTTATTGTCGAAGTCGTGTGCATATTGGTATCCCTTGCCATAACCGAGGTTCTTCATGAGGCCTGTCGGTGCGTTGCGGATATGCATGGGGACGGGTAGGTCACCTGTCTGCCGCACGAGAGCAAGTGCCTTGTCGATGGCCAGGTAGGAGGCGTTGCTTTTTGCAGAGGATGCGAGGTATACGGCACACTGCGAAAGGATGATCCTTGCCTCGGGCCAGCCGATGCGTGTCACGGAATCGAAGGTTGCGTTGGCCAGTACGAGGGCTGTTGGGTTTGCGTTTCCGATATCTTCACTGGCGAGGATCAACATCCTTCTGGCGATGAACTTGACATCCTCTCCGCCCTCCATCATCCGCGCAAGCCAGTAGATGGCGGCATTTGGATCGCTGCCACGTATCGATTTGATGAATGCGGAGATGATGTCGTAGTGCTGTTCTCCCTGTTTGTCATACAGGGCCACTTTGCTCTGTGCCGCTTTCATGACGAGCGCATCATCGACCACCACGGGTTCTGTACCCGATGACAGGATCGCCAGTTCCAGCAGGTTGAGCAGTTTCCGTCCGTCACCGCCCGAGAGCTTTATCAATGCTTCGGTCTCTTTTATCTCTGGCATCGACCGGGCGAGCCATTCGTCCTTTTCGATCGCCTGTGCGATCAGTTGTAGAAGGTCTTTTTCCTCTAGGGGTTTGAGTACGAATACCTGACAGCGGGAGAGCAGTGCGCTGTTGACTTCAAAGGATGGGTTTTCTGTGGTGGCTCCGACAAGTGTGAGGATTCCTTTTTCAACGGCACCCAGGAGTGCATCCTGTTGCCCTTTGTTGAAGCGGTGTATCTCGTCGATGAAGAGGATCGCACCGTCTTCATTTCTGGCGGTTTCGATCACCTCGCGGATTTCTTTTACGCCCGAACTGATGGCGCTGAGGGCGAAAAAAGGCTTGTTGACCGCCGTTGCGATGATAAGTGCGAGGGTGGTCTTGCCTGTACCTGAAGGGCCCCAAAGGACCATGGATGGGATATTGCCCTTTGCAATGGCGATGCGCAGGATACTTCCCGGTCCGGTCAGGTGTTCCTGTCCGACCAGCTCCTCGAGTCGTTTCGGTCTGATCCTTTCTGCAAGCGGTGATGACATCTGGTACAAAGTTGGGCAAATTTGGCCTAACGGCAAGGGTGTTGTCATGATTTGGCACGGGTTGATTTCAGTACTTTTATGATTCTTTATTCAACATGATCCTGACGATCTTATTCTGGACATTGGCCCTGCTGGTCTGGTACACATATTTCGGTTATGCGTGCCTGATATGGTGTGTGATGAAGCTTCGCCGGTTCAGTCCGAGGGAGCGGACGGCATTGGCCGGAAATCCTCCGCTGCCATTGGTATGCATGATCATTGCGGCATGCAATGAGGAGGATGTGATCGTGGAGAAGATACGGAACACCTTGCGCCTGGAGTATCCGGTTGACAGGCTGACGGTCATTGTGGTCACGGACGGCTCGGATGACCACACACCCGATCTGGTGCGGACATTCCCTTCGGTCATACTCTTGCATGCACCTGAGCGTAAGGGAAAGGCGGCAGCCATCAATCGTGCGGTTACCTGCAGTGGTGCTGCCGAAATCCTGGTTTTTTCGGATGCCAATACCCTGATCAATCCGGGCGCGTTGCTTTCGATCGTTGCCCGGTACGCCGACCCGCTCATTGGTGGGGTCTCGGGAGAGAAAAAAGTATCATCAGGTGGGGAGGATGGTTTTGAGGGAGAGGGTATCTACTGGCGATATGAATCTTTGATGAAGACACTGGATGCAGCTTTTTACACCGTTGTCGGCGCTGCAGGGGAACTTTTTTCCATTCGTCGTTCATTGTTTCCGCAGATACCGGAGCATCTGATACTGGACGATCTTTACCTTTCACTGTCGGTATGCATGAAAGGATTTCGCATTGCTTATGCGCCAGATGCAGTTGCTGAGGAGAAACCCTCACTGACAATCGCTGAGGAGCGCGAACGAAAGGTTCGTATTGCTGCCGGTGCCTTTCAGATCATCAGCACCTTCAGGCCTTTGCTTCATCCTTTGCCATTCGGAAGATTCGCTTTTCAATATTTTTCCCGACGTATATTCCGATGGATCCTTTGTCCGCTTTCTATCCCGGTCATATTTTTTCTGAATATGATCATAGTGTTCAATGGGTTTGAACCTATATTACTCTACCGTTTCTTGTTATGGTTCCAGCTGTTATTTTATTGTTTGGCACTGGTAGGTTGGGTATTTGCCGGTAGGTCTTTTGGGAAAAAGTTCTTGTTTCATGTCCCGTTTTATTTTCTGTTCATGAATGCGTCCATGTGGTCTGGGTTCTTCCGGCATCTGAGGGGGGGGCAGCCGGTCACCTGGGCAAGGGCACGAAGGGTAGG
>JBIKIB010000122.1:0-9374 GCA_044361845.1 Chitinophagaceae bacterium
TTCTTTCCCACTGAAGGGCAGCATTACCGATGGCAGATGGCGCCAGACCCGGAATATTGCCATAGGGAGCTGTTCCAAAGGTGCTGAGATAAGGGAAGCCACCCAGCTGATTGCCCACAATGGCATAAGATGCTTTAAATTTCACATCACTGAACGTTTTGGAGAGGAAGTCATTCCCTTTCCAGAAACCTTCTTCAGAAACCCTCCAGCCTACGGAAGCACCGGGGAAAATTCCGAAGCGGCTGTCAGGGGCCAGTGAACTTTGTCCATCCCTTCTTACAGAACCCTGGATGAAATATTTACTTTGGAAATCATAATTCAAACGACCGAATAGTGAGTGAAATCCGCTCACACCATATCCACCACCTGCGAACTGTAAGGCACCTGAACCGCTTATGACATTCTTCTGTTGGAAGAACGGATCAGAAACCTGTTGTAAGGATCCGGAAACACTGCGGCTCATGTCTTCCTGAACTTCATGACCTGCCGTTACATAGAGGTTATGACCACCATTGAACGATGTGTTGTAGTTCATGTAGTTCTGCCACACAAGCCTTTGATATTGCTGTCCGGCGTTATAGATATAACCCCTGGAGCTGAAACCATCACCATGTATAGGGCTCCAGGAAATAAAGGAATAATCATTCAGAAAATCAAAGTTCAACGCTGAACGAACTTTCAGGCCTTTGACAGGGCTCAGTTCCACATAAAAATTATTATTCACACGAAGCTTGTCGGATGAATAGACATTCTCATTGAGGGTGAAAAGTGGATTGGTGTAATTATCATCCACCGGACTTGAGTTTGGACCCAGACCAACCTGGTTCAATGCCGGAAAACGAATGTTGAAACCAGTGATGTTGCTGGCATCGTAAGGGTTGACATTTGGCAGCATCCGAATGGCGGATGCTACGGCACCGCTCAATGCATTTGTGCCATTGTTTTGATCATTATCGATCTGCCGTGACAAGGTCAGGTTGTTGCCGATCTTGATGTACTTATTGATCTCATTGTCAAAATTGAACCTGATCCTATAAGCCTTGTTCTTATTGGAGAGTAAAATACCTTTCTGATCACTGTAGTTCAGGGAAAAGAAATAAGTGCTTTTATTTGTACCACCAGAAAAACTCAAGTTCTGCTGCATTCCAAAGACATTATCATTCATGACCATCTTCTGCCAGTCATACGTCTTTCCATCACCTGCAGCTGCCCATCCAGTAAGACCCTGATTCGTCCGCTTTTCATTGGAAATCTCCACGAACTGGGGGTTATTAAGCATCTCATAGGTCTGTAGAGCAGAAGTGAAACCATAGGTCGCATCATAATTGACCTTCATGGCTCCACCTTTAACGCCTTTTTTGGTGGTGATCATGATCACCCCGTTGGCTGCCCGGGAACCATATATCGCTGTTGCAGATCCGTCTTTCAATACTTCGATGTTCTCAATGTCATTGGGGTTGATATCACCCAATGCATTGGAATTCGTAGCGGCTGCAAGATTGCCCGTGATGAAAGGAACCCCGTCAACGACTATGAGTGGGGATTGATTGCCCGTTACGGAGTTGATACCCCGTATGCGAATCCTGGCAGGTGTTCCAACATCACCACCTGAGTTCACGACCTGAACACCTGCAGCACGACCAGCCAACTGCTTGTCCACTGATGGGGTCACCAGCTGGGAAAACTGCTTGGCATCGATCTTGGAGGCGGATCCGGTAAAGGCTTTTTTCTGTTGTACGCCATAACCGACGACCACCACTTCTGAAAGGGATCCTGACTCCCTTGCCAAACTGATGTCGATGACATTTCGGTTATTGATCCGGGCATCTGCTTCCGCATAACCCACGAATGAAAACCTGAGTGAATTGACATTACTACCAACCTGGATAGAATAAACGCCCTTCACATCGGTTACGGCACTGCGCGTCCCGCCTACTTCAGAAACGGTTACACCAGACAGCAATTCGCCATTTTCGTCGGTTACCTTACCTGTGACCGTACGCACCTGCGCGAAGCCCTGTGTAAAACTGAAGGACATGGCAAGGAGCCACAAAAAAAGTTTTTTCATGCTTCTCTTTTTTTAAATGAATGGAATGTGAAAAAAAACTCAGAGCCTTGTGCCCTGAACAGTATATCTACATAAGCTCTGAAATGAGCTTTCAAATATATATAACATAACCCTTTTATAGACCTCATTTGTTCGAAAATGCTGCATCAAACCTGAAATTTCCGGAAATAGCCAAGCATCAAAGGGATCTAGCAGTAGAGATACCAGATCAATTATACATTTTTTACATATATGTTCAATATAAAAAGTAAGTTGTTGCAAGCAAAACACCATTTCCCGATTTCCCCAAAAAAATAGACCCTCCGGATATGGGGGTCTATTCAAAAATGATGATATGACTTTAATTATTTTGCCAATGAGATCAATTCCTATCCCGAGCACCCAAATACATAAGAACATACTGGACCAGGGTAACAATTGATGCAATAGCAGCCACAACATAGGTCAGGGCGGCCCAATTCAAAGCATCCTTTGCAAGGGGCTGCTCCTTGTCATTGGAGATCCGTGCATTCCCCAACCACGCCAATGCGCGCTTGCTTGCATCAAACTCCACCGGTAAGGTCACTACGGAGAATACTGTCGTTAATGCGAATAATGCTATGCCTGCCAACAACAACTGCGGAAAGACATTGATCAGCAACACTCCGGCCAACAACACCCATTGGATCATCATAGAGCTGACCTGCACAACCGGTACCATTTTGCTCCGGAACATCAGCCAGGGATATGCCGTGGCATGCTGAACCGCATGCCCACACTCATGTGCAGCTACTGCGGCAGCAGCTATGGTATGGTTATTGAAAACATCGGGACTCAGGTTCACGGTACGGTCCATGGGATTATAATGATCCGACAGGAACCCTTCTGACATATGAACCTTGACATCATAAATGCCATTATCCCTCAGCATCCGCTCCGCCACTTCCTTTCCACTCAGACCGGAAGAAAGTGTGATTTTACTGTATTTGGCAAATTTCGAACGCAGACGATATGAGACCAACATACTGATACCCACAAAAAGCAGAGAAACCAACATAATTGAATTCATGGCTAATCGGATATTTTTATTTGATTCCGTACTTTAAGTTAGCAAAAAACCTTCCAAAATTGTTCAACCTGACAAGCTGTACAATTTGAACAAAATTACGTCTTTTTGGCAGAAAAAGACGCCGTACCACAGGGGGCACAGCTAAGAAAAATGTATCATATATTTTATATATTGTATGTATATAACATTTATTTTCATTTCATAAACATCTTTATTTATATATGTCAACCCGTATTTATACCACACCCGGCAGTCCCCTGAAAGTTATGCACATCCAAAAAATATTATTTTGTAATGTGGGATCAGTTTGTAATTTAGTGGAAGAATTTAATGGGTTAGTAAGTAACAAGGGCTGGCTTTTGCCGGCCCTTTCTTTTTTCCTGAAATTGCCTCTGAGCACAAAAACAGCCGCTTTTCCCTTCCTGAAACCTGCCCCTCCACATAGCAACCGGGTGTCTTTTTCCCGACTGAAAGGCGGCCAACAATTTTTTCTCAGCATAAAGAGTCGTTAATTTAGTCAATTGAAATTTTCACATCATTCATGAGCAAGATCAAAAAAGCATTCTTCTGCAGTGATTGTGGGTATGAGGCTGCCAAGTGGACGGGAAAATGCCCTGCTTGCGGTACATGGAACAGTTTTACGGAAGAAATCGTACAAAAAGGGGATGATAAAAAGAAAATCGACTGGAAGGATGATCAGGCCAGTGCCAGGGAAATGAAAAGCCTTTCACTCAGTGAGGTGGAATCCAGGGAAGAAGAAAGGATCATCACACCGGATACTGAGCTCAACAGAGTGCTTGGGGGTGGGATCGTCAGGGGAAGCCTCGTGCTCGCAGCGGGTGAACCCGGCATCGGGAAATCCACTCTATTTCTACAGGATGCCCTTCGGATGCCTCATCTGCGTACTTTATATGTCACCGGGGAAGAAAGTGAACAACAAGTGAAGATGCGCGCCAACAGGCTGCAACTGCAACACGATAACTTCTTTTTGCTGACAGAAACATCCACGAACGGTATATTCCAGGAGATCCGAAAAAGAAAGCCCCAGCTCGTCATCATCGATTCGATCCAGACATTACACTCCGACTTTCTTGACTCCGCACCCGGAAGTATTTCACAGATCAGGGAATGCACAGCGGAATTCCAGCGATTCGCAAAAGATACGCACACCCCTGTATTCCTCATCGGACATATCACCAAAGACGGGAGCATCGCCGGGCCGAAACTGCTTGAACATATGGTCGATACCGTGCTTCAATTCGAGGGCGACCAGCACTATGCATACCGCATCCTGCGCACCACCAAAAATCGATTCGGATCGACATCAGAACTGGGCATTTACGAGATGACAGGCGAGGGCATGCGTGCCGTGGAGAACCCTTCTGAAATCCTCATCAATCAAAAAGAAGAACCTCTGAGCGGCATCTCGATAGCTGCCGGCATGGAAGGTCTGCGCCCGCTTCTCATTGAAGTACAAGCCCTCGTGACTCCCTCCGTGTACGGGACACCCCAGAGGACAGCCAGCGGATTCGACCTGCGCCGCCTCCAACTGCTGCTGGCCGTACTGGAAAAAAGAGGTGGCTTCCATTTCGGCACCAAAGATGTATTCGTGAACATCGCCGGCGGTCTGAAGATCGAAGATCCTTCCATCGACCTCGCCATGGTCTGTGCCTTGTTGAGTTCATACGAAGACATTCCCCTGTCGCAAAAAACATGCTTTGCAGCGGAAGTCGGACTGAGCGGAGAGATCCGTGCGGTCAATCGCATCGAACAACGCATTTCAGAAGCCGAAAAACTTGGTTTTGAAAGGATCGTCATCAGCAAATACAATCGAAAAGGGACTGAAAAATTCACCGGGAACATTGAAGTGATCCCTGCCGCAACCGTGGAAGAAGTGTATAGATTATTCTTCCCCTGATCCAACATTTCATGAAACGGTATGACCCCCACAGCGGTTGCACATCGTTTTTATACAGCGGGAATTCGATAGAAAGCACATATTTCAGCAGATCATGGGATGTACTTTCATCTGATGAATCCATTGAAAAGTTCTACCGCTTTATTGCACGCACTCGGTGCGATATTCTTTCCTCATCTGTGCGCGGGGTGCGGCAGCAATACGATCTCGTATGGACAAGCCATCTGCCATCGTTGCCTTGCCAGATTTCCGGAAACGGGTTTCGCCTTACAACCTGACAACCTCGTGGAACAGCTTTTTTGGGGTCGTATCCGTGTGGAAGCCGCATGCAGTGGGTATTATTTCACCCGGTCTTCAGCTATTCAGCACACCCTGCACCAGCTCAAATACCGGGGCAACCGGGAGGCGGGCACCATGCTGGGTCGCATGCTGGGCCAGACAATGACAAAAAGCAACAGATTCACGGATCTGGAGTTGGTGGTGCCCATGCCGCTGTTCCCTGAAAAAGAAAAAATCAGGGGGTACAACCAGGCTGCACTGATCGCGAATGGGATCAGCGAGGTACTGAACATCCCAACTGAAACAAAGATCATCCGCCGCAAACACCCCACAGAAACACAGACCCGAAAAAGCAGAATGGAAAGATGGGAGAATGTCGAAGGCGTATTCGAAGTCACCCACCCAATGCTTGTGAAAGACAGGCGCATACTCTTGACAGACGACGTGGTGACGACCGGTGCCAGCCTGGAGGCATGCGGAGAAGCCTTGCTGGGTGCGGGTTGCAAAACCCTGCATATCGCCACGGTCGCCTTTGCAGAGCAATGAACTTTAAGCGTATTTTTGACGCGATATGAGAAACGGGTACATGTTTCTGGCCACCTGCGCATTCCTGTTGATCTGGCTGAGTGCCTGTCGAAAGGAATCAATCATCACCGGTCAGGACGCCGGCATAAGCATCTCTGCCGATACACTCCACTTTGATACGGTCTTCACCACTGCGGGATCCGTAACAGGATCGATCAAAATATATAATCTGAATGAAAAAAGAATACGGCTGAGCAGCATACGGCTGAGGGGTGGCAGTGGATCATTTTTCAGCATGAATGTCGATGGGATTGCCGGTTCAGAGGTCAGGAATGTGGAGATCGGTGCAAGGGATAGCCTATATGTGTTTGTCACCGTGCGCATAGACCCCGGCAATGACAGCCTGCCATTTCTTGTACGCGATAGCATCTCTATCGGGGATGGGCGTAATGAGAAGTGGTTACAATTGGAGGCATATGGTCAAAATGCCAAATTCATGCGGAACGGAGTGATCGATGCCGATGCTAGGCTTTCAAAAGGGCTGCCGTATGTGATCCTCGGTGGATTGGTCGTGCGAAAAGACCGGAAATTGACCATCGACAAAGGTGTCAGGCTATTCATGCATGCGGATGCACCAATCGTCATAGACGGAACGCTGGAAGTGATCGGCACTGCGACAGAACCCGTGGTCTTCACCGGTGATAGGCTGGATGAAGGATACCGCGAACTGCCAGCCAGCTGGCCTGGAATATTTTTCAGGTCATCTAGCAGGAATAATGTGCTAAAATATGCGATCGTCCAACATGCATATCAGGGACTTGTTGCCGACCAACCTTCTCCTGATGGCTCGCTAAAGCTGAGCCTGGAGGGATGCACCATCCGAAACATATATGAAGGTGGCATCATCGGCATCAGGAGCTCGATACAAGCCGTGAACAGCCTCATTGCAAACTGTGGAAACAATGTGGTGCTCACGCAGGGAGGACAATACCACTTTACCCATTGCACGTTGGCATCCTATTCCAACTTTTATGTCCAGCATAAAAACCCTGTTTTGTCTATGGACAATTGGGACAGCACAGCCTCCGGGGTTCGCAGTTTCCCGCTTGAAGTGCGCTTCCAGAACAATATCATCTGGGCCGATGAAGGTGTCGTGGATAATGAGGTCAGCGTCAGCAGGCGCGGGAGCGAACCTTTCTTGGTCAGCCTCGACCATAATCTCTTCAGGGGGAAAACAGACCCGCTTTTTTCATCGCTGAGCGGAAATATCCGGAATCAGGATCCGCGTTTCGACAGCATCAATGCATCTAAACGATATTTCGATTTTCGCCTTCAGAAAGGTGTTTCCCCCGCCATCGACAAGGGCATCAAAAGCGGAATCCCGAAAGACCTTGATGGGTTCAACAGGGATGTAAATCCCGATATTGGGTGCTACGAAAAACACTGAACCAAAATCAGGCGGTATTGTTATAAGTCAACCATCCTTCAAAATACAAACCCGTAAAAATGATCAAAATTCTCATGGCAGCAACCGCAATCCTCTTTCTGAACGGCATCTATGAATTCAAAGTTCCTTCACTGGAAGGTAAAGACATCGATTTCGCCAAGTTCAAGGGCAAAAAAATCCTGATCGTGAACACAGCCTCCAAATGCGGATATACAAAACAATACGAAGACCTTCAGAAGCTCCATGAGGCGTACAAATCGAAGTTGGTGATCGTTGGTTTTCCGGCGAACAATTTCGGAGGACAGGAGCCTGGTTCGAATGAAGAGATCAGCGAATTCTGCCAAAAAAATTATGGTGTCACTTTCGCCATGGCCGAAAAAGTATCCGTGAAAGGCAGCGACATCCATCCCTTATTCCAGTGGCTGACTCAAAAGTCGAAGAACGGGGTCATGGATGCGGATATCAAATGGAATTTCACAAAATTTCTGCTGGATGAGAACGGAAAGCTTGTAGCCGTATTTCCGAGCAGTGTCAAACCCGGCAGTGAAGAGATCACCAAGTACCTCAACTGATGGTATGTCTTGAATTTGACATCCATACCGCATCACTCAGGAACCCCGTTGGACATTACCCATCGGGGTTCCTTTTTTCACATGTCGCCTCAAGCACAGGAATGCTTGTATCTTCGTAAACGATGCAATTTTCGGAGATCATAGGACAACAGACGACGATCCTGCGACTCAGGTCGCTGGCACAAAACAACAGACTAAGCCATGCCCTTCTTTTTCTTGGGAAAGAAGGCAGTGGAGCGTTGCCACTTGCGAACGCTTTTGCACAGTACCTGGTATGCGATAAGGTATCTGTCAGAAAAGTGAGGCAGACAACCGCAGCCACCCCTTCCCTTTTCGGAGAGGAACCTTCTCCTGCGGAAGAGGATGCAGACAAACTGTGGGAAGATAGTTGCGGTCAATGCCCGTCATGCCTGAAAGCTTCGGGTGCTATGCATCCTGATATACACTACTCATACCCGGTGGTCGCGCTGGCGAAAGGCGATAAACCTCCTATCAGTGCGGATTACGCATCAGAATGGCGGTCATTCATCAGCCAGTATCCATATGCCAACGCATATGACTGGCTCCAATCGATCGGAGCGGAAAACCGACAGGGAAATATAACGGCAAGGGAATGCAGCGAGATCATCCATAAACTGAGCTTTAAGAGTTTTGAGAGTGGCTTCAAGATCCTGATCATGTGGATGCCGGAATATCTGGGTGATCAGGGTAATAAACTACTCAAACTCATTGAAGAGCCCCCGGATGACACACTTTTCTTTTTTGTAGCCGAGCAGGAGTCAAAGATCCTTCCAACCATTCTCTCCCGTACACAGCTGGTGCGGATACCTCCGATCGCTTCACAAGCCATGGAAGAGGCTTTGGTCAAACGGGCAGGCGTGGCACCCGAAAAAGCCAGACCCCTTGCTGCGGTTTCTGAGGGGAACTACAGGGAGGCGTTGTCACTGCTGCAGCACAACGATGAAGACTGGCAGTCGATGACCCGCGAATGGCTGAATGCGATCTTGAAGAACGGACCCGTAGCCGTGGTCAGATGGGTGGACGAAATGAGCAAGTTCGGGCGAGAGAAACAAAAACAATTCCTACTGTATGTGAATCATCTGCTGGAAGAAAGCATACGCCTCCGGGTGATGGGAGATGCGGCCACACCCATCCCAGACAATGAAGCGGACTTCGCCAGCCGGCTCAATAAAATGGCATCCATCTCCCAGCAGCAAGCGATGATCCGGGAAATCGAACAAGCTGTGTATCTGATCGAGCGCAATGCACATGGCAAGATGCTGTTCCATGCCCTGTCGATCAAAATTTACCACATCATCAAGCACAATTCCTTAATTTTGATAGCGTGAGGATCATTGGTACTGAATCAGGAGTCAGTAGTATGAACCAGAGATAATGAAAGCACAGCAGCCTTAATACTCTACATACTCCACCGGTTTCGAGCCGGTGCTAACTGAATGAATTCAAATTCTTTGGCATCCATGCCAGGAACATAAGAATTCAAATGATGCGCTTGA